>NZ_JBSQAV010000003.1:0-89869 GCF_053851515.1 Mycoplasma sp. 773 | reverse complement strand
CTTATAAATTGAGTTTGATAGTCGTAACGCATAAGTCAGTAGTTTCGACATTTACGAACAAGTTTAATTACTTGATTAGAAATTTAGAAAGATTTAAATTAAATACATCAGGTTTAAAAGAAGAAATGAACCACTTAAAATCAATGTTTAAAAACGCAATTAAAGAAGTGGATAATAACCTTTCTGAATACTTTAAGTAGATTTTTAATTCTATTCTATTGTCCGCAAAAGTGGGTTTAAAAAATTTTGTTTACCAACCAATCAAAATATGAATAAAGCTTAAAAAATAAATTTAATATCATAAGTTTAATAAACATTTTTAAACTATAAAAATGTTGCGATTTGATTAAGAATTAACATGCAATTTAACGCATAAAAGTAAAAAAAGTGCCGTTTTTTTAAGCAAATCAGCACTTTTTGTATATTTTTATAATTAGTTATAAAATTATAAAAATCATTAAAAGTTTAAGCTGTATAAAAAAAATCATTATTGAAAGTATTTTAAACATAAAACCAGCAATAACAATCTAAATTTAATACAGTATTAAATGTACATAGAAATGGGATTAAAAGACATGATCGATAATATCAAAAAAGAAAAACTAATAAAAAATATTAATCATTGAAAAACAAAATTACTTGACTTAACTTTAAGAAACAAATCCTTAAATATTGGTATCTCTTTAAAAAAGACCATTCCCAATAAATTAAAAATAGTTTATCCTGACTTTTATTCATTACTAGAATTGTTCAATAACACTGAAAAAGAAGTATTCCCATTGGCGATTTATGACCAAGTTAGAAAATATACAGAAAGCCAATACGGATATGAAGCTTTATATTCACATAATTTAGAAGATATTGAGCAACAAACAACTATCAAGAAAAATCAACTTTATCCAGAATTTGGTGAGTCTATATTTTTAGAAACAATTAAGAAAATTGAGAAAAAGGCAAGAACTTTTAGAGAGGAATATTCAATTGATATTGCTTATATGACATTTGGTTTAGTGAAGTGATACGAGTCAACAACTTCATATGAGCCAAATTACGCTCCTTTATTATTCTATCCAGTAGAAATTAAAAAAGATAGCAATACATCAGGTTGAAGAATTACAAGAAAAGCGGAAAATGATTTTATTCAAAATGAAACATTAGTACGTAAAATGAAAAATAGTTTTAATGCTGACTTTACATTTGAACCTTCAAATAATAATGCCAATGAAATGTTTGATGAATATGCTGAAAAAATTCTAGGCCAAATTAGCGATAAAAGATGAGAAATTACAAAAGATATTTATTTATCTACATTTGATTTTAGTAATATATACATCTACAAAGATATTGAACAAAATATTGAGAAAATATCTGAAAGTGAATTTTTCAAAAGAATGATCAGCGCTGAAATTGACGATGCAACAGATATATCTAATATTAATGAAACAAATATAAACCAAAAGATTGATATTCAAAATCAATATAAAATTCTTAACTCAGATTCTTCACAAGAAATCGCCATTCAAAATGCCATTGAAGGAAAAAGTTTCATCTTACAAGGACCTCCTGGAACAGGTAAATCCCAAACAATTACAAATATTATTACCGAACTTATAACAAGAGGTAAAAAGATTCTTTTTGTTGCTGAAAAAAATGCTGCTCTTCAAGTCGTTTTCAACAACCTTAAAAAAATTAAATTGGAAAAGTATGCAATGCCTATTCACGACACAAAAGTCGATAAAAAAGAAATATTAAGAGATATTAATAAATCAATCGAAGAGGCAAGATTATATGAAATCGATGACAACAATATTCAAACATTGATTTCTAACTATCAAAGAAGCAAAGATTTTTTAGAAAAATATGGAGAAATCTTATTAAGAAAAAGAGAACCTCAATACAAAAATCTTTACGAATATATTGGTAAATATTTTTCATTAAATGACTTCCCAAACATAAGATTCAGTATTAATAATATAATGTCTATTAATGGTGAAGATTTTGAAAATATTAAGAATACAATTCAGTCATTTGAACATTCACTGAAGAACATAGATTTTAATTTTAAACAACATCCATGGTACGGTTTATTAAAGGATACAATTAAATTTAAAGAAAAAGATGAGATTGAGGAAAAACTATTTTTCTTAAAAGATCATTCAAAAAATATTGCTACTTGAATCAAAAACTTGAATATTTTTGCACAACCAAACGACTTTTATAATGAATTTTCTAAACATACTTTAAATATAAAATTTGTTGCAAACTTCATTGAAAATAATAACTTCAAGGATATTTCAAACTATTTAAATGGCGGTATTGATTTAGAAATAATAAATTTAAAAGAAATTATTAGTGTGTTCAATGACAAAACCGCTAAATACGAAACCCAATCTAAAATTTGAAAGAATTTAGAATTTTTTGAAACTAATGATGCTATAGAAGTTTATTCAACACTTAACAAAAACAAATTTAACCCTTTTAGGGTTTTTTCAAAAACGTGAAGACAATACAGAAGTTATTTCAAAAAACAAAATGTATATGAACCTGAAAATCTGTGAAAATTAAGAATCCTTGATGAGGCTAAAAAATTCGCTGAAATAAAAGAATTGGACACAAAATTTAATGAACTAATAAACAAAATAAATCTAAATTTAGACAACTTCAATATTGATAAAGTTAATGAAGTTTTAACCAGTCTTGAGTTTATTAAACAAAATAATAATGATATCCTAACAATATTCAATGCGTATGTAAAAACTTATAATCAAAACAAAGAATCAATAAAGACAAATATAAATAATTTAAACACACTATGTGAAAATATTGAATTTTTTGGTTCCTTATTCGACAATAATATTGTAAATTTTAAAACAGTATCACTAGATGATTTTCTATCTAAAACAATAACATTATTGACAAATATGGATTCAATAACTAGCTACATAAGTTTCATTAGCGCAAAAAATAGGCTTGCCGATTTAGGCCAAAGTTCTTTCATTGAAGCCATTATTTCAAACAATATAGATAGCAATTTTGAAAACATTTATCTTAGAAAATTCTATGAAAAACTAACAGAAACTATTATTCAAACTGAAATTTCAAATGCAGATACAGTTTTACTAAATCAATGTGTAAATGTATTTAAAGGAAAAGACAAAGAAGCTAATACTTTGGCAAGAGATAAAATTATTTTAGAAAATGATAAAAGAATTAAATCTAGTTTATTCTTCGCCGCTGCTAATAGTCAGTATATGTTGCTTAAAAAAGAAAGCAGTAAAACTCGTGCCATTATGCCTTTTAAGAAGTTTTTTGAAAAAGCGCTTGAACTTATTTTAAATATAAAACCTTGTTTAATGCTTTCTCCTCTAACAGTAAGTAACTTCTTTAAAGATGTTGACTATACATTTGATACAGTTATATTTGACGAGGCATCTCAAATTAGACCCGAAAGTGCTATAAGTTCATTATTTAGAGCTAAACAAGTTATAGTCGTTGGAGATAAAGAACAAATGCCTCCATCAAACTTCTTTTCATCAGCAGAAAATGAAGAAGGTTTTCTTGAAGTCGAGGATTCAACAGATAACTTTTCAGATGGCTATGATTCACTTTTAAATTTAGCTGAAGCTAGCCTTAACTCAATTAGACTAAAATGACACTATCGTTCAAAATTTGAAGAATTAATTTATACATCAAATAAAGAAATTTATAAAGACTTAATAACATTCCCTAACTCTAAACAACCTAATGATATCGAAGGATTAAGATTCCTTTACGCAAAACCAAATAAATATATTGGCGAAACAAACACATTATTTGAAGAAGCAAGGAAAACAATAAAAGACATTATTGAAAAGTATCAAAACAAATATTCAATCGGTGTTGTTGTGTTTAACGCCGAAGTATTAAATCAATTCGAAAGAGAAATGGATAAATTCATTCATGATAATCCACATTTAAAATTTTATTTTGATGAAGATAGAGAAGATGCATTTTTTGTTAAAAACATTGAAACAGTTCAAGGCGATGAAAGAGATATCATATTATTCTTGCTAGATAATAAAAGGAACGCAAACGGTGAAGTTAGTGTAAACTTTGGAGCAATAAATAACAGCGAATCCGGATATAAAAGACTTAATGTTGCAATATCTCGTGCCAAAAAAGGTTTAATTCTTATATCATCATTCAAAAGTCATGAAGTTAATTGATTCAGAAGTGAACAAAGAGGTGTTAAACTTCTTGAAAAATTCATTAAAAACGCTGAATTCGGAATAAACACCCTAGAAGATTTAAAAGAAACGAGCGGAGGTGTTGAATCACTTTTCGAACAACAAGTTTATGATAAACTTACTGAACAAGGTTTGGCTTTAAAAACACAAGTCGGATCATCAGGATTTAGAATTGATTTAGCAGTGGTTCATAAAAATAATCCAAACAAATATATTCTAGGAATAGAATGCGATGGATCAACCTATCACTCTTCAAAAACAACACGTGATCGTGATAGATTAAGACAGGAAGTGTTAGAAGCAAGAGGTTGAAATATTCACAGAATTTGATCAACCGACTGATTCAAAAACCCCGATGCACAAGTTAACATTATTTTAAATAAATTGCAAGAATTATATAACAACACTAATTCGGCTGACGAATCAGAAGACAACGAAGAAATGACAAAATCATTCACAATAGAACTAAATGAACGTGAAAATGAACAAGCAACTTTCCCAGCATTTCCTGATCTAGATAAATTTATTGAAATGAATAGTTTAAAATTTTTAAAATCATATCAAGGAGAAAGAAGTCTTATTATTGCTCAACTATTTTCAGTTGCAGGTGCATTGCCTTATAAAACTTATGAAGGTATCGTTAAAAAATTACTACGCGAAGATCGTTTAACAAATGGTGTTAAAATGTTAGCAAGCAAATTAGCATATGGACTGGGTAGCAAAGATGAATACCTATTCATAGTTCCTTCTTTCCCTGATTTCAATTTTAAATTTAGAGAAAGCTTTTCAAAAGAAACAAAAAGATCAATTTTTGATATCCATCCATATGAATTGCGTGATCTATTTATAACAATATTAGAAAATTCTTATATTACAATTAGCTTAGATGATTTCTGTAGAGAATTATCAAATAGAATTAAAACACAAGTTTCAAACCTACAACAAAAAAATTACGTTCTTGATATTTTAAACAAAATGGCAAAAGAAAGAAAAATTCAAAAATTAGATGATGAATTATTCAAAGCCAATGATAAACTCGACTAATAACTAATCAAATAAATTCAATATAAATATTCAAAATTATTTCCCAGTTTAAGTATAAAAAAATACAAATACATCTTAAATTAAGGCGTATTTGTATTTTTATTATTATTTTTTAACTACAATTATTAACCGCAATATACAGATATTAAACAATCTAAGCACCTACTCCTTTAAAATAAATGAAACAAATTATTAAAAATAGAAGAAAAAATTAAAATTTCTTTTTTTATCATAATCGTACTGGTTCTTTTTATTTTTTCAATATTTAATATTGACACCAAAACATTTATATGGAGCTCTCTGATCTCATTATAAAAAAGATAACAAATATTTTTGTTGCCTTATCGGGGTTTTTAGGAGTTATTTCAATATATTGATTTGCAAAGAAAAAAACAACGGTATATTTAACCGAAATACTCAATGCAATTTTATACGCATTCTTTTCATTTGCAAATGGCTTAGTCATTGATGGAATTCTATAATTCATTTATATAGCAATATTGATATCGATATTAATTAATAAAAAAATCAAGAAAAATTTCAAAATAAGTGAACCAAGAAGTTCATTATATTCGTCACTATTATTTGTGTTATATTTTTTAATTTTCTTTGTAATATTTTACTTTTCAAACCCATTTACCAACAATATATTAGGAAAAATATTCAATATAAATTATTTAGAATTTGGCTCAAATTTTAAATATAAATTAGTGTCTGTTATACTGTTAGCAACATTAAATTCAATATCAGTAGCCGCTTCAACAATAATGGCGTTAGATCTTAAAGATTCGTAAATTGTATGATGTTTAAAAGCATAATATGCCTTGCGTTTTTCTCTGGTGTTGCCTTTCCAAATTTCGATGCTTTGATCATAAACATTATCCATTTTTCAATTTCATTATATCTATATTTTGCAACTTCAAGGAGAACAACATTAAGAATTACATTTTCAGAAATGGGAGCAAGCAAAAAATCTACTGTTATAAAAAATATTGCTCCTTTTCTAAATGAGCACGGTATTAAAATTATTGACAAAAGACTGACTGATACAAGCATTTTTCTAAACTATATGAATGATTTGAAAAAGAATGGGTATAAAACCAAAAAATATTTTTCAAGTATAGACTAGAACAAATTAAAAATATGCAACAATTTGACAAGTGTTTAATTGATAGACATATGATTGATGACTTTTTATTTCTAAGGTTTTGATCAATATGAATTTTTTTACAAAATCACAAAAAATTAAATGAAATTTATTTTATAAAACCAAATACAAATTCCTTTTATTAATACAACTAAAAATTGATATATGCTTTGCAATTCTAAGAGATTACGAATTCATACAGAATAATAGAAAAAACGCCAGCTTAAGTCACAAAGTAGAGTTCGAAAGATGAAGAAGATCGGTCGGGCTAAAAAATGATTTATTTTTTAAAAATGTAAATAAAGAATATTTATAAGATAACGGAGTACTGGGAAAAATATTGGCTAAAAATCTTAATTACTTCTCTAAAAAACATTTTGTATTCATAAATACAGAATATTAAATTTCCAGCGAATACATCAAGAAAATAATAGAAGAAAAAATGAATAAAAATTTATATAGTTTAATGAGGTAAAAATATTCGGGTCCGAATTTTTTTATGAAAGGATTTAAGTGAAAATAGTTTAATTCTATTTCGCACATAATAAAATCACCGATAACATTTTACTATATATAATAGATGGATCATTTTTGTTACAATTTAACATTTATATTCATTTTTTAAAAATACTACTCATATTAATTGAGTAGTATTATAGAGACTTATATTATTCTACTTGGTATATTTTTAAAAAAATTATTTTGTTCTAAAATCAATAACTGCTCTTCCGAGAAATTCGCCTTTTTCAAGTTTTTCAAAAATTTCTTCAACATCTTCAAGTTTAACAATTTTTGTAACTTCTGATTTTACCTTTCCCTCAGCTGCATATTCAATGGCTTCTTTAAGATCTTGTCTAGTTCCTACAATTGAACCAACCAATTCTTTTTCTAACAGAACAGTTCAAAAAATAGAAACATTAATATCAACCTTTCCCATAGCATCCTTGGCCGGCAATCCCACCAAAACTTGGCGTCCACCACGCCGTAATATTGCCATTCCTTGTTCGGCTGCTGTCGGATGCACTGAAGTGTTGATAACAGCATGAACTCCACCGTTTGTTAACTGCATAATTTTACTTATAAAATCAGGATCTTTTCGTGAATTAAAGGCAGCAACCGCCTTAGTCTTCAATGCTAAGTCAACCTTATCATCGCTAATATCTATTCCAATAGCCTTATATCCCATTGCATTTGCATATTGAATTGCAAGTTGACCTAATCCACCAACACCTATAACCGCTACATAATTATTAGGTTTAATGTTAGTTCTCTTTAAAGCCTTATATGTTGTAACACCAGCACAAATAATTGGCGCGCCAGAAACAATATCAAATTTTTCAGGAATAATTGCTACATAATCCTCATGACCAATAGCATATTCAGCAAATGTGCCATCTTTTGTATAAGCAGTCATATTTTGGTTAGGACATAGAGTTTCTCTTCCGGTTAAACAAAACTCACAATGGCCGCATGTGTCATGAAGCCAAGCCAAACCAACACGATCACCAACTTTAAGTCTTGTACATCCTTCTCCAAGTTCACTAACAATTCCGATCCCTTCATGTCCAGGAATGAGTGGATATTTTGGATCTACTAATCAATCAGCATTAGCTGCATGCAAATCAGTATGGCATATTCCACTTGTTTCCATTTTTATTAATACTTCCTTATATTTGGGTTTAGGAATAGCCACTTCTGTTATCGATCAATCCTTTGGCCCCCTCACAACAAATGCTTTCATTTTTGTCATTCTAATATACCTCCAAAGTTATTTACATTTAACTTAAATTATATCAATAATATTCTAACTTATCATATTTTAAAAACGTCGGTTTGATATTGAGCTTGTTGTTAGTAACTATACTCATAGCATTCAAAAAAAATATTTAATAATAAATATCGATAATGCATATTAAACACAAAATTTCATAACGCATAAATAAATAATAAAAATAGAATGTGCTCATTATTTGGCACACTCTATTTTGCTTGTTTCATCGAACGCATTACGCTTCTAATTTGCGATTCAGAAGCCTTGCGACCCATTTGTTGAAACATAACTCTAATCATCTTTTCATTGATTGGTGGGTTTTCTTTTAATTGCTTTTCAAATTTTTTCTTTGTTATAAAAATAGCTAAAATAGCACCAGCAATTCCAAATATGATAGGTAAAATTACTAATAAAACGATTCCTCATACAGGCATAATATTTTATCTTCCTCTCTTCATAATTCTTTTAACAATTAATAAAATTATAATAGGTATAACTAAAAGCACTAACACACTTATAAAAAAAATTTTAGCTCAAAACTTATGTGCTTCTGCTCTTATTTTTGATAGTTCTGTATTGCTCATCACGTCACTGCCAAAAAAAACTTGAATATCAACCATTCTTTTTTTTCTTTGGATTGTTCCAATAATAAATAAAAGTAAAACCCCAAGCATTATTCCACAAAGAATATAAATAACTAAATTTGGGTCAGAAAAAGCCTTGTGTATTCAATCTTTAAAGTTCAAAATTCATCACTGAGCATCCTTAAGGCCTCAAAAGGCAAGAGTAAATAAACCCACATAAAATAAAATCGCAACAACAAATCATGTAATTCTAACTTGTCTTCTCATAAGTTTTTCATACAATGAAGCAATAAAAGGTGGAGCAAAACTAATTCCTTGTTTTATTTTTTCACGATAATCATCAACAGACTTAGATAGTGCATTCAGGTCTATTACATCCAAAATAAGTAAGACTAACGATATTAATCCAAATAGGATTGGAGAAACATATCACCCTCATGGGACTAATTTAATATCTTTGCTTAGATAACTAGAAAATAATGAGGGCGCAAATGCAAATAATAAGCAAGATATTAATGCCAAAAAAAATACAAATAAATAAGCTGATATGCTAAACTTTTTTAATGATTTTTCAGCTCTGAAAACCTTATATATTCCATTTGGTATTAATCCTTCTGGGTCGAGAGTTTTTTTAATGTTAGAACTTAATGATTTTGTCTTGATTTCTGCACCTGACATATTATTAACAGTTAACATTTCAGAATATTTTGCAACTACATCGCTACTTTGAGAACTATTGGTTATAATTGGTTTTAATTCCATAAAAGCGCAGTCCTTTCTCATGACCTATTTTTTATTGTTATCTGTTTTTAAGATTGCTAAAAAAGCTTCTTGTGGCACCTCAACACTACCGATCTGTTTCATTCTTTTTTTGCCCTCTTTTTGCTTCTTTAGCAATTTTTGGCGTCTTGTAACATCTCCACCATAAAGTTTAGCAGTTACGTCCTTACGATAAGCCTTAATTGTTTCTCTTGCGATAATTTTACCACCAATCGCCGCCTGAATCGGAATTTCAAAATTTTTTCTTGGTACTACCTCCTTAAGTTTTTCGGCTAATTCACGACTCTTATTGTATGCGAAATCACGATGAGCAATTAGCGCTAAAACGTCAATTTTTTCCCCATTCAACATTATATCTACCTTAACAAGATCGCTTTCTCTTAAGCCAATATGTTCATAATCAAAAGAAGCATAACCTTTTGAGTAGCTTTTCATTAGATCAAAAAAATCGAATATAGTTTCATTTAGTGGAAGTTCATATATTAAACGTCTTCTTTTTTCATCTAAATACTCAATATTAATATACTTCCCTCTTTTTGATTGACAAAGTTCCATAATAGACCCAATATATTCCTCAGTTAACATAATTGATGCTCGGATATATGGTTCCTCAATAGTTTTAATATAACTACGATCAGGAAATAATGAAGGATTGGTAATATATTCAACCTCACCATTTGTTAGAGTAACAACAAATTCCACAGAAGGGGCAGTTGCTAATATATCAATGTTAAATTCTCTTTCAAGTCTTTCTTGTAAAACGTCCATATGTAATAGACCAAGAAAACCAATTCTAAAGCCAAATCCAAGGGCCTTTGAGGTTTCGGGTTCTCATATTATTGAAGAATCAGAAAGACTAATTTTTTCTAAAGCGTCCTTTAAGGCGTTATAATCCCTGTTATCAACGGGGAAAAATCCAGTATAAACAACAGGCTTCATTTTTTTATATCCAGCAAGAGGATAATCGACAGGATTATCTAACAAAGTTATAGTGTCACCAACAGCGACATCCTTAACATCCCTAATTGATGCAGTGATCCAACCAACTTCACCGGCAGAAAGTTTATCTCTTTTTTCTTCATAAGGATTCTTAACGCCTAATTCTGTAACCATATATGATTTTTTGGTTTGCATAAAGTAAATGGTATCACCTGGTTTTACTTCGCCATTAAAAATACGCGTATAGATAACAACCCCTCGATAATTATCAAAATAACTATCAAATATCAAACCTTTAAGAGGCTTGTTGGGATCAGCTTCTTTGGGAGCAGGTATTCTTTCAATAATTGCTTCAATAACATTATCGATATTCTTTCCTGTTTTAGCTGAAATTAAAATTGCATCACTTGCATCAATGCCAATTATACTTTCAATTTCTTTCTTAACTCTTTCCGGTTCTGAACTAATTAAGTCAATCTTGTTTATAACCGGTATTATCTCAAGATTATTTTCAATGGCTAAATAAACGTTAGCTAATGTTTGTGCTTGAATACCTTGCGTTGCATCAACTAATAAAATAGCCCCCTCACAGGCTGCTAGACTCCTACTTACTTCATAGGTAAAATCAACATGACCAGGTGTATCGATCAAATGAAAAATATAATCCTTATATTTAATCTGAACAGCATTTAATTTAATAGTAATTCCTCTTTCCTGCTCCAGATCCATCGAATCTAGAATTTGAGGTTTTGATTCACGCATTGTAATTGTATTAGTTTGTTCCAAAATACGATCTGCTAATGTACTTTTTCCATGGTCAATATGTGCAATTATTGCAAAGTTTCTAATTTTAGGATTCGTCATATTTTTATAATTATAAGTTTAAAATGGATTTTTAATACTTTTTTCTAATGATTATTATTATATAATACTTCCATGCTATACGTTTTATATAACTCATTATCAAAAACAGGTAGAAATCAATCGAAAATATTCAATATTGTTTCCAAAATCGTCAAAATAATGAACGAGGATTCCTTAAAAATTATCAATGTAGCAGGTAGCAATAATAACAATTCCCTGTTAGATCGCCTTACTAACGAGGATAAAATTATAATCATTGGTGGTGATGGTACCCTAACACATATTATTAACACTTTAAAACAATCGTGCGCTAAACCAGAAATATATGCATATAAGGCGGGTACGGGAAATGATTTTGTGCGAAATGTTAAGATCCACCATAAACCAGAAAAAAAATCGCGACATCTTTACAAAATTAATGAGTTTATTGAAAAATTGCCAATAATTAAGTCAGGAAATACATATAGATATTTCTTGAATGGAACTGGTTTTGGAATTGATGCTCTAATTGCTAAAACTGTTAATGAAAAAAAGAAGTCAGGTGCAAGGGGTTCTTTTTTTCGAACAACAATTGAATGTTTAAAAAAATATAAGAGATTAAACAACATAAAGATTACTGTTGATAAAAAAGAGTATTTTTTTAATAACATAAATCTTGTTTCAGTAATGAATGGGCCTTATTATGGCGGAGGAATGAAAATTGCTCCAAATGCTGATATACTATCTGATAAATTATGTGTTATTGTCGTGCATGATTTAGCAATTACAAAACTTCTCGGTGCTTTTATGCTAGTCTACTCAGGAATGCATACTGCAATAAAAAACGTTGAACAAATATTTGGCAATGAAATCAAAATCGAAAATATAACCAATGATTTTTCGCAAATTGATGGCGAAATATTTGAAACTGGATCTATTATAGAATTTAAAAAATAATTTTTTTGCTACAACTTAAGCTTTTAGAAGTTTTTATAACCAAAACAAGTTTAAACTACAAAACAATAATTTAAAATATTTGGACAAATATCCAAATATTTTAAAATTTTCATTAAATATTATAAAAAGGCAGGCTAGCAGCAGCAGCTGCGTGTGAGGCGAGACCAAAAATTAATGAAATAATTAAAATTGGTAATATTAATGAAACAACAATACCACCTATCGCCAATCCTTTACCAGATCCTCCAAGATTCTTAGATTGTACAAGACCAACAATACTAAAAGCCAAACCTAATAAAGGAATAAAAAACGCAAAAACCAATCCAAGAATCGCAAAAATATTGTTTTGTGTATTATTCTTTACTTGCTTATTAGAATTGTTAGAAAGATTTGCGCTGCAAATTGGACAAAACTTAACATATTCATCAAAATGCTTATTACATTTTCCACAGAATTTCATATTTTTAATATCCTTTCAATATATAAATAAATATAACATTATTAAATGTTCCATATAAATAATACTATATATATATATATATATACGAATATCATCTAAAACAGGGCACTTTTTAGCTTTTTCTAGTGATTTTACTATCAAGAAGGCAGTTGTTTATTGAAAGTATTCTATTAATTTATTTCCTATGTTTATCATAAAATTTTTATGTTTTAGAAAACAAAAAAACATCTTGAAATATAACAAGATATTTTTTGTTAAAACATTTTTTGTTTTCATATTGATAAACTTCATTAATTATTATAGATTTTTAAATAACTGATAGCTTATTTTTTATTTGTTCTAATTCCTTAATTTTATGCTCTAATATTTTTGCTTTTGATAATACATCCGTCGCCAAAAATGAAATTGTCTTATCCGTATTTTCAACACTTGCTTGAATATCTATAATTTGCTGTTTAAACGACTCTTTTTGCTTAAACAACGAAGCTAATTCATTTTTAGCATTTTGATATTTTTGTATTAACATTTCTTTTTGTTTATTTAAATCTTTATATTCACTGTCAATCTTATTAAGATTTTCTGAGTTCATAATTTGTTCTTTTTTATTTGCAATTTCTAGAACTTCTTCAAGTTTCGCTTTGTTAGATTCTAATGTTTCTTTTTCTTTAAATAGGTCTATATATTCTTGTTTTACTTGATTAAATTTTTGGGTTCTGCGCTCTACTAAAATGTTTGCGGCTTGAAAGTTATTTAAGGCATAATTGTAATTTTCTCTAGCCTTTGTTAGCTCTTTATAAGTTTCAGCAACCTTTTTTTGATTATTTATGTTTTTAGTACCAATCTTATTATTATATTCATCAAACGAAGCTCGAAAGGCTTCGTAAGCAATACGAACTTGCTTTTCAGTGTCTTCTAATTTTTTAGCTACAGAAGTAATTTCTTCATTTAAATCACTAATTTGTTCAAGAACTTGATTCGATAATTGGTATTTAATATTATCCATATTTTCCTTTGAACTCATAAAATCATGGTAATAAACTTCTGCATCAGAAACCAACTCTTTTATTTCTTCAACATTTTTATTTTTATCTTTTAGCGCTTCATTTAATTTTTTATTAGTTTCCTCATACTCAGATTTTCATCTGTTAGCATCCTTACTATATCAAGTTAATCGTTCCTCTAATTCGGATTTCCTTTCATTTATATGATCTAAATCTTGCTTTAATGATTCATATTCTTTTTGAACTTTTTCCAATTCCTTTTCTTTTTCAGCAAATTGCTCGTGTACTTTTTCATGTTTAGGTCTGAGAACAAATCTTATATAACGACCAAACTCTGCCGCCGTTTCCTTAGCAGCAATGTGCTCATTAACTGCCTTTATAAGTTGTTCATTCATGTTTTTTAATTTTTCGCTAGCTATAACTAATTGTTTATCAGATTCTTGCTTTGCTAGTTCATTTTTTGTTATGGCTTCCTGTTTTAAGAATATATCGTTTTCTTTTTGCTTAATTCTTTTCTTTATTTGTTCTAATTCAGATGCTACATTTAATCTATTTTGAGTAGTTTGGTCTAATAACTTCTTAGATCTTTCAAGTTGTAGTGAGGTATTTGCAAGTTTTATATCTAAATTACTAATTTCATTCTTAAATTGTTTTATAGTTTGATTAAGACTAAAATCTTTGCTAGATAATTCACCTATTTCTTGATTAGTTAAATCAAGATTTTTAATTAAATCTTTTTGTTTAATTTTAGTGTTATTTAATGTATGCTGTGCTTTTATTAGTATTTTCTTTGCAACTTCAATCTCTTGTTCCTTCTGTTTAATAATCGAAATCCTATTATTTAATAAATTTTGATTTTTATTAACTAGTGAAACATAAGTTAATGTTGCTCCGGAAGTAACTACCAGCCCTGATGCAATCGCAAGGTATATTCCTAATTTATTTTTTTTAGTTCTTCTCATAAAAATAACTCCTCAATGAATAAAAAATGGATTATATTTCACCACATATTAAATTAAACTAGATAAATTTTAGTCAAGATTTTAAACCATAAGTTTATTTACGGGTGGATCTTATATGATAATTATATATATAGTACGCAAAAAAAATGACTTTTGATATGTACCCTCTTTACTGGACAAATAAAAACCAGTAAGGAGGGTTATTTTTATGCGCTATGATTATGAATTTAAAAGAAAGTGTGCTGAAATGTATCGACAAGGTATATCCCCAGACACGCCTGATGGTGTTTCAAAAAAATTATTTAGAGACACAGTTCGAAAATGGGTCAGAATCGAAGATGCACGTGGACCTGAGGCGTTAAAGCACAAATTACAAAATAAAGCTTGGTCTTCAAAAGAAAAGCATGAGTTAGTATCTCGAGTGCTTGCAGGAAATTCGATTAGTTCTATTGCGATTAATGCAGGAATAAGTGAAGGAATTCTATATCAATGGGTTCGCAAATATGAAATTTATGGATATAATGGTCTTATCGATAAAAAGAAAGGGCATAAATCAAGGAATCCAGATATGAAAAAGATTAATTATAACAATCGCATAAAACTTGAAGAATCCGAATACGAAGAATTAATTCGTTTAAGAGCAGAAAATGAATATATCAAGGCAGAAAACGAAGTAATAAAAAAAGAGATCGCCTTGAGAGAAGAAATGAAAGCTGCACTACTCAAGGCGAAAAATCAGCACTCATCAAAGAACTCCGTGAAAAAGGATATCAATTAAAACATCTTCTTAAAGCTACCCGAATGGCAAAATCAACTTATTACTTTGAGATAAATAAGGTAGATGTTGTAGAATTAAGAAACGAAGAATTATTAAATGAAATCAAAGATATCTTTAATGAACATAAAGGAAGATATGGGGTAAGGCGTATTCACCAGGAACTTTTAAAAAGAGGTTATCAGGTTAATCATAAAAGAGTTCAACGTCTTATGCATAAAGCATCTCTATTAGGAAAGCGACCAAAAGAGAAGTATCATTCTTACATGGGAGAAGTTGGAAAGATTGTTGATAATGCAATAGACAGAGACTTTCGTACAACTGCGCCTTTGCAGAAATGGACTACAGATGTATCACAATTTAACTTCTCATGGGGTAAATGTTACTTGTCCCTATATTAGATATGCATACAAATGAAGTTGTGTCATATAACTTAGCATTACATCCAAACTTAGAACAGGTGAAGAGAATGTTGGACAATGCATTTGATAAGTTCTCAAATGTAGAAGGCTTAATATTTCACTCTGATCAAGGGTGACAGTATCAACATGCTTATTATAGAAACAGATTAAAAGAAAAAGGGATTATTCAATCAATGTCTAGAAAGGGAAACTGTTATGACAATTGTATTATGGAGACTTTCTTTGGCAGAATGAAAAATGAGATGTATTATAGTTTTGAAAAAGACTTTGAATCTTTCCAATCTTTTTCAAAAGCTGTAGATGAATATATGGATTATTATAACAATAAAAGAATTCAGGCAAAAACAAAATGGATGCCTCCTGTAAAATACAGGAAAACATCCATTTGTGTTGCCTAGTTAATAAATATGTGTCCAGGATTCTGGGTACATATCATTTTTTGATAATTTAAGCTTATTTTTTAGCTTGTTTTCTTTCTTTTGGAGTTAATATCATTTCGAAATTCACAATAGAGTTATTTTTACTTCTTCTTTTTTCAATTAACAATAATATGACCTTATGAACAAAATAAATAGGAATAATAATTAATGGAAGGCCAAGCCCATAAGCAAGCAATGTCGGTGATGATGAAATATCCTCATATCCCTTAAATGCTATTGTTATTTTTTGAACAAGGGCAACAAGCAATAAAAATGACAATGAGAAGATAACAGATGCATAAACCTTTCAATAATATAATGGATTTGAAAGAATTATTGGTTTTTTAGACATTAAATTAACGGAGTTAAAAGCTGACGTAATACCGAGAATTAAAAAGGCAATAGTTGAAGCGGCACTAATTATTTGATCAGGCCCAAGACCTTGATTATAAGCCCATAAAGCACCCAAATAATAGCCAATCATTGATATAATACCTATTAAGATGCCCTGCCATAAAATATTTATACCCATTTTATTAGCAAATATTGACTCATATTTTGAAAGAGGACGTCGATTCATATAATCTTCTTTTGTATCTTGTAGTCCTAAAGCGATGGCCGGAAAACCGTGGGTAAATAAGTTAATTCATAAAAGTTGTGTTGCTGATAAAATATATATTTCTTTATTCTTCAAAACATCTCAATTATGAAATACAGCCTTAAATATCAACAATCCAAGAAAAACTAATATAATTTCAGCAACAGAAGTAATTAGCAAATTCTGAATTACATTTTTTATTTTTTGATATATTGAACGACCGTTTTTTACGGCTGAAACAATTGTTGTAAAATTATCATCAGCTAGTATCATATTGGCTGCTTGCTTTGAGGCTTCTGTACCAGTAATACCCATCGCACAGCCAATATCAGATGCCTTTAAGGCAGGAGCATCATTGACTCCATCGCCGGTCATTGCTACAACTTGATTTCTTTTTTGTCAAGCATTTACAATTCTAAGTTTATCTTCTGGCTTAACGCGAGCATAAACTGAGTATTTCTCAATATTTTGGCTTAATTCTTGATCGCTAATTTTATCTAACTCTATGCCAGTTATCGCTAGATCGCCTTCATTAAAAATATTTAATTTTTTAGCAATTGAAATAGCTGTATTTATATTATCACCAGTAATCATTACTGGTTTGATACCAGCTTGTCGACAAATTGAAATTGCGTCTCTTGCTTCTTCTCTAGGAGGATCAATCATAGCAACTAAACCTTCGAAATGTAAATTATTCTCTAGAAAATCAAGTTGATCACTATTCTTCTTAGCTAGCAATTCCTCTAAAGTTGATTTAGTTATTTCTTTAGATGCAACCGCCAATACTCGGTATGACTCATTTGACCATTGATTATTAATATGAAAAATGCTATTTTTTTCATAAATAGTTGTTAATGTTCTATTAACTAAAACATCAGGTGCACCTTTAACGATAACTATATATTTATCGCCAATCTTATTGATAGTAGTCATCAATTTACGATCAGAATCAAATGGTCAAACATGAATACGCTTGTATTGTGATTCAAGTTTAGCCTTGGTCATAAATTTTGAATGCTTATATAATTCATATAAAAACGATGACTCTGTAGGATCGCCAACAACCTTAAATTCTCCATTATCTAGTGATAAATTTGCCTCTGAACAAAGTGAACCGTACTCAATAATTTTTAGATATTTTTCATTCATCGATGTATCACTGAGTTTTTTATTATCTGAACTAAAAATGTCAACAATTGTCATTTTATTTTGAGTTAAAGTACCTGTTTTATCAGAACAAATAACTGCACAGCTGCCAAGAGATTCAACTGCCATCAAATCCTTGACAATTGCTTGTTTCTTAGCCATTCTTTGAACTCCTATTGCCAAAATAATTGAAGTAAATGCAATTAAACCTTCAGGAATGGCGGCGACGGCTAGTGAAACTCCGTTAACAATAACTGTACTTCAAAAGGTCATTTCCTTATACAAAGAAGGGCTTGAGACAGCAAACAAAATTTGTGCTAGCATGCTACATAAAAATAATCCAAGTCCTACATATCCAAATATTTTTCCTAATTTGTTAATTTTAATTTGTAGTGGACTCATAGCCTCTTTTTGATTACTTACAAGTGATGAAATTTTACCAAGCTCGGTTTGTTGTCCAATAGCACTAACGACATAATAACCAGTTCCGCTAGCAATAATTGAAGATGAATATAACATAAATTTACGATCAGCTAAAGGTAAATCTAAATTCCTCTTGAAATTATAATCTTTTATTGCCGGTTCACTTTCGCCCGTCAGTGAGGATTCGATTGACGATAAATTCGAAGAAAATAATAAATAACCATCAGCAGGCACCACATCGCCAGCTTCTAGCAATATAACATCTCCAATCGTAACATCTTTTGAATCTATTGAAATTAATATACCATCACGGATAACTTTGGCCTGCAAGGGATTTAATTTACTTAATGCATCAACAGCCTTTACACTTTTTATTTCCTGAATTGCGCCAACAAGAGAATTTGTTAAGACTACAAATAATATAATTGATGGTTCAATAAATTCAACAACTAATTCTGTATTAAAGTTTCATTGCCTATTAGATGCGCTAATAATTGCGAAAATATATGATAACAATGCAGCAAACAACAAAATAATTACAAGGATATCTTTAAATTGAGTTAAATATGTAAAAAAAGGATTTATTTTCTTTGTTTTTTTTAATTCATTTAAACCAAATGTTTTCTGGCGATGAGCAGCTTCAGCTGAAGTTAACCCTTCTTTTATCCTAGTATCTAACATATCATCATTAATTTCTGGGTATTTTTCGATCTTTTCTTTTTTCATAAGTTACCTTTTTATTTTACAAAACAGTGGAAATAATTTTATTGATATATTTTTAAAATTTTACATTATTTTTATAGTTTTTAAGGGGAGTAAAAAAAATAATGAATCCGTTTTAATAAAATACAAAAATATAAAAACCAGCACTTTAAAATAAGTGCTAGTTTTTATTTTTTTGGAATTAACGAGCTGTTTCAAATGTATTAATAACTAAATTATTTAATTCATTTGCTTCTTTAGCTAATTCTAATCTACATGGGCAGTAATATTCTGCTTCACATTCACAGTATTGACCAGCAAGAATTTTTGATAATTTTTCTCTTCTTCATAGAGCTAATTGTTTTTCAATAGGTGTTGAAGCAAAGAAAATTACCATATATAGAACAAATAATGCTGATGTTGCACCATATCCAACTAAGTCAGAAACAAAGTTTGCCTTATCAGTTCCTTGAGCTGTGAAGTATTTAGCAAGTGTCAATCCAAGTGAAACAAATGGATCTAACATGTAGAATACTAATGTTGTTATAACCATAACAACAGCAATAATACCTGCTCATACTGTGTGTTTGTTCTTTTGAACAGCAATAAAGTTTTTCTTTCTGTTTTCAAGAGCACCAACAACTGCTAATGCAATAAACATAAATGCAAATACAGCCATTCAGTTAGCCATTAAGTCTGAGAATGACAATAATGTACCAATGTCGTATCCGTATCCTGTTCCATAACCAGTAATGTCGATATATGCATACGATCCAATTGCTGTAAATACAACCATAAATGGTAGAGATAATAATAAACAGAATAGAGTTCCAACGATTGGCATTTTACTGTTTTTCATATATCTGTATACTGAAGCAGGAACATAAATTTCCCCTTCTTTAATTAAGTCTTCTACGAAACGAGTTGCTCATAATGAGAATCCGTTTAGAATACCTATAACACCAATAGCGATAAATACATTAATTAGACCAAATGCTCAACCATGACCTTTTCCTGCTAATAAATCACCAAAGTCATAGAAACCACCTGACTTAGCACCAAGTGACATAGCTGCAGCAATAACAATGTAAATACCAGTCATTGATAATAGACCAATAACTAAAGCTGCAGGAGTTTTTTCAGGATTCTTCATTTCTGATTGAATACCAGCAGAAACATAGAAACCATCAAATGCAAAGAAGATACCTGCAATTGATCCAAATATACCTAAAACTGGAGTTAATTTTAAGAAGTTTGTAGAATCTTTGTTAAATAATGTTTCCTTAGTAATAGGGGTTCAGATATCTGCATTTCCTTCTTTTACACGTAATCCTAGGAAGATAAATCCAACAATTACGATAGCTACTAATGGGATAAACTTAACTGATGTTATTATTAAGTTTTGAATGTTTCCAGCACGACCACTTAAACCAGCTGAAAATAGCATTCATATTGTTAATACTAGTCCAATAACGAAGTAAATTCATGGAGCAGCATGTGATCCACCAAAGTTTGGAGTTAATCCAAATCCAGAAGCTGCGTCTTGGAATTGAAGTATTACATAATAAGGCATAAAGAAGTATGTAAATGGTAGATATAAGTAAGTCATAAAGAACTTATTAGCCTTATATATGGCTAGCGTGTTAAACGCCTTAGATCAACCAATCATACCTAAGTTGTCATTACGACCTGACGCTACTTCAACTAGAGCAAGAGCTAAAGTAACAACAGCAAAACCGGCAATTAATCATGTCGCTAATGATAGAGCGATATTTCCGGCAGAGTATTCTAGAACTGCTTTAGATCTTAAGAAGATACCAACACCAATCGAACCACCAAGTACGACCATGATTGCTGCAAAGAAACTTATTTTTTTCTTTGTGTCAGAAGTAACAACCATTTGTTCTTCGGCCATCATATATTTCCTTTCATATAAATTAAAAAATAAATAAAATTCGAACTTTAGATACACCAACATTTATATGTCTCTATGTCCCACAAAAGATGTATCCAAATTAATATTATATTGTTTTTTAAAAAATGTTAAAATAATTCACGATAGCAAGGTCTTTTTAATAGAAGAGCTTAATACATTGATTCTATAAAATTAATATTAAGAGGGTATAATGAATAAAATAATTTTTGTAATTGATATGCTAAACGGTTTTTGTAACAAAGGAAAAATGGCAAGCACTCATATCAATAATCTAATCCCAAAGATTGAAAAGTATTTATTTAAAAATAAAAATGAAAAAATGTTATTTGTTTGCGACTCACACAAGGAAAATGACGTAGAAATGCAATCATACCCTTTACATTGTTTAGAAGAAACATGAGAAGCTGAAATAGTAGACGAACTAAAACCATATGTAACCGATGTTATTAAAAAAAACTCAACCAACGCTTTTTTTGCCTTTGTTAAATCAGGTTTAATTGACTTAATTTATAAATATGATGTATTTGAAATCCTAGGATGTTGTACTGATATTTGCATATTGCAATTTGCCCTTACCTTGAAAACATATCTTAATTTTAAGGGTTTAGATAAGGAAATTATCATTTATAAAGAACTTGTTGATACATTTGAAAATGAAAATCATAGTAGAAAAGCATATCATGATTTTGCACTTGAATTAATGAAAAACAGTGGTATAAAAATTAAATAAAGTAGGCCTTTGAGATGCCTACTTTTTTGGATATTTCATTTTTAAAATAATATGGCGGGCAATAAGGGATTTGAACCCTTGCGAGCTATTAACTCCTAACAATTTTCGAGACTGTCCCCTTCGGCCGCTTGGGTAATTGCCCTTTTTTAACAATATAAATTATAAACAAAAAACTATTTAAGCATTTTATTTTAATTTTATCTTTATATACTTCTTACCAAACATATTACTCTCGTAACTTGCTTACCTAAAAAAATTCTAATATTATTGTCAAAAGTGCTCGAATTCTTAGCTGCGCAAATAATTTAAATTAGATTAGTATTGATACTAACCGCCAAATATTTTTTTTTATAGCAATGAATAATTATATTAATTATGCTAATTTACGAAATTGTTTTTGGTTTCTTATGTTGGTTCTCTTCAGTCACATTTCTTAATCAGTTAACCTTAGCTGCTACAATTTCAAATATCCCTCATCTAACGAAATCAATTGAAAAATATAGAAAATATGACAATTCGAGGCTCAAAGAGCTTGTATGATTATTTCGTAGCGGTATAATGATTACAAATGTTAGGATTATTAATCACATAAATGATAATCAATGCGCAGATAACATAGTTAATGAACCAACAATATTCCTTCCGCCAGCCCCTGGCAATGCAGCGGCTATATAGAACCAACACCAAATAGGATTAATAAATAAAAATGTTAATGATGTAAGCAAAAATATTCTAGTAAATGTTGATGCAACTTGAGCCTTCATTAGACTTGTTCATTCCAAAACAACGGGCAATCTAAGAAATTCAATAATCTCTCTATTGCCGAAATCTGATTGTCCATTTCTAACATCTTTAAGCATTTGAGTTACCTTATTAATTATTTGCGGATCAATTACTCCAGATTTTAGTTGAACATCAAACACTGATTGTATTAGCTTTGGGTCACTTGATCTTAAATAAAACTCAATATTATGAGAAATGGATTCCTGTGTCCCTTTTGATGTAGCGGGTGAATAGGCAATACCAAAAATAACGCCTAACATAATCAATGACATACAAAAACCTGAAATAGTATGAAAACCCCTTAGAGCATAACCGTGTTTTTTTGCTTCTTCAAAATTATTTCTGCCTAGGTTACCAGCGACAAAATATGAAACATTAGATGAACAGGCAGAGGTAATGGCCGATGTTATCGATGAGAGACTCTCAACTAAACCTAAAATTGTAACTGCGTTAATTCCCATTCACTTTTCCCCGATTCCGGAACCGTTTGCCAAATCATCCGGAAAGGCTCTAGCCCAAATGATCATTCTAATAGGTAGAATAACCATTGCAACAATTGTTATTAACATAGCAGGTATGCGTTTTAATATTTGCTTTGCAATCGGCCTAGTTATATAGTGAATTTTGAAAATGTTAATAAATATTGGCCTATCCTTATAGTAAGTTAATAAGGAATCTGACAACAAACATACCAATCCACTAACAATAGAACCAAAAGCCGCATAATAAGCATGACCCTTAAATGCATACAATAAAATAGAATTTATTGTAGCATTTGTAGCAAGAGTTAGACATGCTGAAATAAAAGCTAGATTTGAATGACCAGTTTCATTGAGTTGCATATTCGTGTTAAAGTTAAAGGATGTCAAAACTCACGAAATTGCAATAAGCATTAAATACATTCTTGCCTCATTTAGAGCTGCACCCTTAATCTTGGCGCCGCCAATAAGATGTATCAATGCAGTCGGCTGACTTCAAGAAGCCACAGCAAGCAAAATACTTATAAATAAATACATCCATATTCTAAGGTTCATAATTTGTTTAACCTTATCAAAGTCTTTTCTACCATAATATTGGCCAACAAACATACCCGCAATACCTTGTATAGCAAAAAATATTGTATATATAATTCCGGTGTAAGTATTGGCATAAGTTAAGGCATCAATTCCCGAAGGAATGTGACTTACCATAAAGTTATCTAAAAAACCATTTAAGCAAAACAAAATTTCACCAATAATTATTGGCCATGTTTTTGAAAAATAGAGCTTTAAATCATGCTTAGATTGAGGCAGCAATCTTCTCAAATAATGCTTTTTTTCTTTCTTTAAAACATTAGATGACATAATTACTCCTTTCTAAAATATTTAAAATTTAAATTAAAGAATTCAAATCTTCTCCTTAATTCCTTTTAGTGTCAAATTATCATCAAAATCAATATTTTTTATTAACTTTAAAAAATCTTTTTTATATAAATATCTTTTTATTAACAAATCTGTTCTTTCTGGGTCAGAAGCTAAAAATATCATTTTATTAACATCATCACCTGAATAATGTCTAAGTTCCTTAATAACTAAATTTTTATTAAGATTGAGCATATATTTCTTTCTTTTATCATTGGCTCTTAAATGTGAAACTGAATTAACATACAACCAAAAGCCTACAAAAGCAGCAATTGCACCGTTTCGACCTGCGGTTCGTTTTTTTAATGATATAACGTCAGACTGATTAATAGCCTTCTTTATATTAGGAAAATATTCCTTACTAAATTTTGGCCCTGTGAGTTTAGATAAAGATAAAACAGGACATGAGGGATCTAATAATGGATTAACCAAATTTTTTGGAAACAATTTTATTAATATTTGTTTTTCTAATGTTGGGTTATGTCCTATAAATGTAATTTCATTAATATCAATTTTTGAATTAATATCGTATATATGTTTTATTATATTTTGCTTCAATGTTGATCAAATGCCTTTTATTGATTTAATTTTTAAAAAATCAATAATAAATGTTCTTGTTTCGAATTTTCCATTTTGATTTAAAGCACCCACTGTATAAGCAAAGGGAGTATTAACTGGAATTGCTAATAATCTGGCAAAAGGATTTGATATCGCTTCAAAATCAATATATACATATTTACTATTCATAATTAGAATTATAGCACTTTTATCAGAATCGAAGGTTCTAAGAAACATTTGACAATATTTTTGATTTAAAATTAAGTATATTTTTTAAAAATGTTTTTATAAAAAATACAATTACTTCTAAATTTTAATTTTTGTAACTACTTATTTTATAAGTAAATTTGTAATATAATATTATGGCTATGGAATTAAAAAAATATATTAGAACAGTTGAAAACTTTCCTGAACCAGGTGTTAAATTTAAGGATATATCTCTTCTTTTGGCTAACGGTAATGCCCTAAATTACACAATTAATACTATGTCAGAATTAGCTAAAGATGCAGACATTATCGTCGGACCAGACGCTAGAGGATTCCTTTTTGGCACTCCTGTAGCCGCTAAATTATCTAAACCTTTTATTATGGTAAGAAAAAAGGGGAAACTGCCTGGCGAAGTTATTAGTTGTGCTTATGGTTTAGAGTATGGGCGCTCAATCCTTGAAATTCAAAAGGGATTAGTAAAACCGGGACAAAAAGCAGTTATTATTGACGATGTTCTAGCTACCGGAGGAACCTTAGAAGCAATAACAAAATTGTTAAAGGATCAAGGAGTTGAAATCCTAAAAATTATTGTGCTAATGGAACTTGACGGTTTTAATGCAAGAAAAAGATTAAACTGTGAAATTGATAGTTTAATTTTTATAGATAAAGATAATAATAAGTAAGTTCTGCTAGAACTTATTTTTTGTATAATTTAATTTTATCGAGGAGGTATTAATGAAAAAATATAGTAAATATGAAGAAATTGAGTCAGAATATCGCTTTGACCTGGAAGATATTTTAGGCAATAAAACATATCAGCAACTTTTTGATGAATATTTTGCCTTGTTTGAGAAACAAATAGAAATAAAAGATTCAAAATATGATAATTTTGATAATTTTGTTGCTTCAATAAAACTAAATGAGGAATTCATTTTGTTGAGTAATAAAATTGAAAATTATCTATCGAATAAATTGAATATAAACATTATTGATCCTAAAATCAATGAGATGATAGCAACTTTTGAAGCAACAAATGCCAAATACGCAAAAAGATTGGGCTCAGAAATTAATCGTATTGATCGACATAAACAAAAAATTAAAGAATGGCTAAATAAACCAGAATTAAAGGAAGTAAAAAAAGATCTTGAGGCAATATTGCTTGAACTAGATCATAAATTGGATGATAAGATTGAAACATATTTAAACGATACAATCTCTGGTCATCCAGATGTAACTGAATTGTTTGGTGTTTTAACCGATAGTGAAATTACATTTGGCTATGCACACGATAGACATGGCAAAAAACATGAAATTACAAGAGCAAGCATGCAATCATTTAGAAAACACGCTGATGAACGAGTAAGAAAAGAAAGCTATTTTAATTATTTGAATGGTTATTTAAAACATAAACAAATTTTAGCCAAAATGTTATATCAATATATCAAGGAGTTATCGGTTAATGCCCTACATCGAAAATATCCTTCAACGCTTGATTCAATTTTAATGAATGACCATGTTGACAAAAAATTGCTTGAAATTATTTATGAAAGCGTAATTTCAAATATAGATATATTTAAAAAATATCATAATGCACATGCTAAATTCTTTGAAGCTAAATTCAATAAAAAAATGGAATTATGAGATACTTCACTTGATTTGATAAAAATCAAGAATTCATATTCAATTAAGGATGGCCAAAAAATATTAAAAGACATAACCTCAGTAATGCCATATGAATACCCAAAAATAGTTGATAGAGCTATCAAAGAAAGATGAATAGATTATATAAATGTTCCCTCAAAAAGATCGGGAGCATATTCAATTGGTTCAACGCATGGAATTAATAAGCTTTATATTTTAATGAACTGAGATAATACATTCAACTCTGTAAACACCTTGTGCCATGAAATGGGACACTCAATGCATTCATATTTTTCAAATAAAAACCAAAGTGTATATCGAAGTCAATACACTGTATTCATAGCCGAAATAGCTTCGATATTTAATGAGTTATTACTAAATGATTATTTAATTTCAAAAGCAAAAACAGATGAAGAAAAATTCTTTTTACTTAATGAAAGCATTAATGACTTTGTCGTCACAGTATTAAGACAAACACATTGATCTAATTTTGAATATGAGTTATATAATCGCATTGATAATAATGAACCTCTTAATTCATATGAAGCTATTGAAAAAATTTATGTTGATGTATCAAAAAAATATCAAATAAGTGAAAATGAAGTAAAAATTGGCAATCCAATAAATATTCATAGCGTTATGGTGCCGCATTTCTTTTCATATTTTTATGTTTATAAATATGCACTCGGTTACATTGTGGCAAACTTCTTCTTTCAAAAATATAAAGTCGAAGGAAAAAGCGCATTAGAAAATTATGTTAACAACTTTCTATCAGCAGGGGATAAAGATTGACCGGTTAATGTCTTAAGGGACGCTGGTGTCGATGTATATTCAAAAGAAATTTATAATATGGCTTTCGAAATTCTTGATGACAAGGTTAATGAGTATATAAAATTAGGAAACAAAATTTTTACAAAAAATAAATAAATAAAAAACTCACAATTAATTTTGTGAGTTTTAGTTTTTAAAATAAATATTTATTTTTATTTTGAATCATCAACATAGACAATTGTGAATCTAAGCGGTTCGCCGCCAAATTCTTCATCGAATAAAGTTTTTATATAAGCCTTATCGGCGCTTGTTTTGTATAATCTCAAGGCTCTTACATATTTTGCAAGATCAAATTTCTTTAAAATAGCTTCATTTTGAAACAAAGCCGGATAAATATGAGAATATGTAAAAATTGAGACTTCTGAATTTCCGTCAGATTTTTTAGTAATCGATAATTCAAGAATAATGCCTTGCTTAGTTAATAAATAAACATCATAGGAATCTTTATTATTTTGTGAACTTTCTTCAATAACATATTGAAGCATTTCATTTGTTTTAGGACGATTAAATGACCCTAGATCCAAACTGTTTTTTTGAAGCTCTTTACTTAAAATGTCAGTAATACCTTTAAATTGATTAAAAGCTTCATAAAGAGCAAACGTAAATCGATCAAGATTAAACAAAAACCATAATCAATTATCTTTAAAAAGTTTAGCTAATTCAGGGCGATATTTTTCCAAAGCAATGACCTTATTCTTTGAATTAAAATTATCATTTGATTTAAAAAATGCAATAACATTATTGGCATAAAGCAAATAATCTTTAATCTCGGTTAAATAGTTATCATTTATCCTTTTTTGTTTTTGTATATAGGCATTTTTATCAGCGTTATTTTTAAAGGCTAAATCAAGAAGTGAATTAACATATTCATATTTCAAAAAAACATCTCATTTTTTCTCTTTTTCATCATTAAAAGCTATTGAGGATAATTTAGATTTGTTATTTTGCTGACTCGTATTTTGGCATGATATAACAGCAATTGGTGCAAATAATGTAGCAAGGGCTAAACCAGAAAGAATTATTTTTTTTCGCTTCATAATATTATATGTCCTTCAATATTAATAAACCAAGTGCTGGAAAATTATAGTTCTTAACAACAACATTCTCAAAAGCATCAAATCCACGTTTGTTATGATGAATAATCGCATTGTGAACAGCATCTGAAACTAACTTAATTGATATCTTCGAAGATATTGATTTAGGAAAATAAATCATTCTATCAAAAGTCAAAAAACTTTTATCACTTTTATTTTTAGAAATCAAAATTCTTAATAAGAACTTGTTTTTCTTAAGATAAAAAATATCATCTTTGGATTCAGGCGATTCATCTCCTTCTCTCAATTGATCCCAGTTGTTATCAATAAAATTTGCATCATTTGGTTCAAATTTTTCTGCATGGTTTTTTAAAGCTGCGATAAATTCATCGCTATGCTTAACTTGACCAAAATCCGGAAATTTTCATCAATCCAAAAAAGTTCATGTAAATCTTTTAATGTTTTTTATAACAAATAGTCAATTTTTAGAATAAAAATCCCTTAATTTTTTAATGTTTTCCTCATTATTTTCATCGGTAAACTTTTTGGTTATTTTTTTTGCCTCATCAAAAAGCTTCTTCTCATCTTTTTGAGACTCAAGAAAATTTGTTTTTGCTACTTCATCGCCTTTAAATCTTAGGTCTATTAGCTGCTTTATCAATAAGTTGGTTCTCTCTTCATCAGGATTTTCAATATTAGGAATATATTCAAAACCTTTAGGGATATTATTTCTTAATTGAGTGCTTGGCTCATTATTAATACACGAAACTAGCCCATATGATAAAGGTAAGACTGAAATAAATGAAGTAGATAAAATAATCTTATTAATTTTTTTCATCGATAAACCTCATAGTAAATTTAAATATTTTAAGTTCTTCTTTATTTATTTCATTTAAAACATCAGCTAGATCATCATTATATTGATATATTGCGTGAAATTCAATATATTTTTCATCAATGTATGGCTTAATAAAAGTTTTTTCATCAAATGGCTCATTTTCTAGTTCAGCATCTTCTTTTGCTGATTCTAAATTCGATTTGAAAGTTTTAACACGCTTCTCAAAAATTTTTTCTTCTAGTTGTTTTAGTTGATCTTCAATATTCATTTCATTTTTAAAAATAAGAATATCTGGAACTATCAAGAGTTTAGGGATTCCCTTATCTATAAATTTCCAAATCTTAATTACCTTGTTATTATCAAATAAAAGATAAACAATTTCCTTGTCTGTGAAGACATTATATTTTTTAAGTTCAGGTATATCCTTAAAAGGCATTTTAATCAATTTTTTAGGTGTATTATCTTGCACGCTAATAGAAAGAGAATTAAATTTTTTTCTAACCTCATTAAAGTATTCTTGCTCTTTGGCAAAAGTTTTATATCTATCGCCATAAGGATTGAAAATGTACTTAAATTTAGATAAATTATTCAACGTTCAATATCAATCATTCGATAATGTATTTTTAATAACCTGCATTGAAGTTAACGCCAAAGGACGATAATCTTGGTTTTTATGAACGCTATTTTGAATAAATACAGGATCATAAACAAAAGCATATTTTAATTCGTTAAATTTAGAATCTGATTTATTTTCTTGTTGAAAAATGTAAATATTTTTTTCATTAAGATTATTTTTAGCAAAGAAATCAAGCAATAAACTAATTGATTCATTTCTATAATATTCTTTTCTTTGTTTTTTAGGAAAATCGATAGAAGTATCTTTAATATTATTTATGTTAGCACAGCTAATAGCACAAAGCGGTAATATCGGCAAAACCAAGCTAGTTAGATATAACTTTTTCATAAAATAGTTTTTCTAATGGTTCTTTTTTAATTCCGGTATATAAGATATTGCCATTATGTATTAGGGTTACAGAGTTAACATATTTATCGATTTCAGCCAAAACATGGGAACTAATTAAAATTGTAATTTTTTCATTTTCATTAATATCTTTTAACAATGAAAAAAGTTCAAATCTAGCTGTCGGGTCCAAATTAGCTGCTGGTTCATCGAGAATTAATAGTTTGGGCTTATGCAATAGTGCTTGAATTAATAAAATCTTCTTTTTTTGTCCAGAAGAAAATGTATAAGGTCTTTCATACAATAACTGTTCTATATTAAAAAATTTAAGGTAGTTTTTAATTTCATTAATAGCATCAGTTTTTTTGATATTCGATAGTATTGAAAGATTGTAAAGATAATCAAAAACGGTTAATTCTTTTGGAAATTCAGCAACTTCTGGAACATATCCAATAATTGAACGTGCTTCTGCTTTTTTAATATTAATATTATTTATTAAAATATCACCCTCATAATTTGCATATGCACCAATAATTGTTTTTATTGTTGTTGTTTTACCGGCACCGTTTTCTCCGATAAAGGCATGAAATGCACCGTGCTTTATAGCAAAATTAATTGATTTAATTCCGCGATCAGTTTTTGGAAAGATTTTTTTTAGATTAATGATTTCTAGAATATTTTCCATAATTACTTGTAATCCTTTCTCTTGTATAAAGCAAAAACTGAAGCAAATAATACACCAATCAAAATTGCTCATAAAATAAAGTAAACATTTTTATTAACAATTTGTTTTTCACGATTTATAGCAAACACTTTATCCGCAGATTGGAAAAGATAGTTTGTAGGGCTTGTTGTTAACTCGTATCTAATTAAAACTTTTTCATTCTTAACAAAAAGTCTCTTTTCAAACCCTGCATATCCTCCGATGTAATAATTGAAACCAGCTATTTTTAATTCAATTTGATTATCGCCATATGCACTTGAACTTTTTGGATTTTTTATAACTGCTTCAAAAATTTTATTATTTTGGTAATTAAAATATATATAGTTTAGTAATGCAACGCCTAAATATATTTTTCTCTCTATTTCTGATTGCAATTTCTTTTCTTTAACAGCATTTTCGTTGAATATTGTAACATTTGAATTCAAATATTGATTAATTGGACTTTCTAAATTATTTATAAAAGTAGAAATACCTTTTGTTAATTCATTATGCAAATCAATAACATTTTCAGATGTTTTATTCTTTATAAAATCATCAACAAATCTTTTAGCTATATTGTTAAAAATTTTATCATTTAATGCTTCATAAACATATTGTCATTTTAATCTCCCTACAATATTGTTTTCGGCAGAAAATTGTGAGTTATCCTCAGGAAATGAAATATTAACGCTAGATGCTCCTTCTCTCGCATAAATAATATCAGTATTAATAGTATTAGGTATAACTGAATTAGATTTTAACAATCCTGGAACAATATACTTTTCAATATTACCTTCTTTGGATGTAACCGTAAATTTAGGCAATTTAGGATTTTCGTCTAACTTATATTTATATAAAATGCTATCTAGATTGTTATAATAAATATAATTATCTTGATTTGAGTATTTAGTTTTGCTAATTGACTCAAAAACATTTTGGTTTTTAGTATTAAAAATATCTAGTAATTGATACGGAATAGATAATCATGAATAAAATTGCCACTCACTCGATGAATTATTAGCAAGTTTCATTACCTCTCTAAGATATGAGACTTGCTCGTTTGAAAATTGCTTATTTTGAGATCCGTTGGGAATAATTAACAACTCATCCTTATTATTGTTTATAAAATATGGTTCAACATTTGCTTCATTGCCAGAGAAGTGATATGGATATTTCTTATTAATAAAGTAAGCAGCGTTATTAACATTTGTTGTTGCGTTAGCTGACAATAAAGAACCACCAAGAGCTAATGGAATAAAAAACACCAAAGGCAATGTAATAGCAATTTTTTGGCTTAGTTTATATCCTATTAGCGCTGTAATTAAAGCAATCATTAAGTAAGATGCTAAGGAGATAACAAAAAATAATAGCGAATATAAAAACAGGTTTGTTCCTGAATATAATGCGTATGTTGACAATAATGAAGAAATAAAAAGAACTGTTGATCATAATAAACCGAAGTATATTAATGATAATAATTTACCTAAAACCAACCCTTTTCTTGAGATCGGTTTAGCAATGCTAACAAGCTCTAATCCTTCCTGTTCGAAATCTTTAAAAATATTTAGCGCCTTAATAGATGCAAATAATACAGTTACTATAAGAACAGAAAAAATATAAAGATATGAAGCAAGCGTCAAATATTTTTCGCTAATCACAAATTTAAATACAAAACCAACTATAAATGAAAAAATTAAAGTTATAGCAGGAATGATAATCGAACTTTTCTTCTTAAAAACAGTATTAAATGCAAATTTCGAATATTTAAATGCTGAAGTTTTCATTTTTTAGACCTTTCAAATTTATAATATATAATTATATATTAAATTAGTAATAATACATATTTTTTATAATTATAATTATATTTTTAATGCAATTTTTTAAACAAAAATGTAAACAAAAAACCACTAATAAGTGGTTTTTAATATATTATAAATTAGTTCATTTCAGTATTATTCTCATCTGTTTGTGGGGTCGTATTTTGTTGTTGTTGCTGTTGTTGTTTCTTTATGAACTCCATAGCTTGAGACATTTTTTGTTCAAAATCATTTATTTTCTTTTCTAATTCATCATAATTTTTATCATTCAATTCTTTTTGGATATCTTCCTTAACCTTTTTAATTTCAGAAAGTTGTGATTCCCCTATTTTTTTAGCTTCTTCTGATTCAAGAGTTTTGTCAATTTGATGAATTAATTGTTCTGCTCTAACAGTCAATTCAATTTCGCGACGTTTTTTCTGATCAGCTTCTCTATTAAGTTCGGCTTCTTGCACCATTTTTTCAACATCTTCCTTCGATAATGAAGATGTATTTTGAATAGTAATGCTTTGTTCTTGATTTGTCTTTTTATCTTTGGCTGTAACCTTGGTAATACCATTAACATCAATTGAAAAACTTACTTCAATTTGTGGTACTCCTCTTGGTGCAGGGCTTATTCCGCTAAGATCAAATCTTCCCAAAAATTTATTATCTTGTGCCATTTGTCTTTCACCTTGTGTAACAACAATCGATACAGAGGTTTGATTATCTGCGGCAGTTGAAAAGATTTGACTTCTTGTTACAGGAATAGTAGTATTTCTTGGGATTAAAGGTGCGACAATATCTCCCTCAACAACAATACCTAGGGTCAACGGAGTAACATCAAGCAATAGAACATCTTGAATATCGCCAGCAAGAACTGCACCCTGAATAGCAGCACCAACACTAACTACCTCATCAGGATTAATTGAATTATTTGGTTTTTTGCCAGTAATATCAGAAACTATTTTTTGAACAGCTGGCATTCTTGTTGAACCACCAACCAATAAAACTTCGGTAATATCATTTCAATTTAATTTTGCTTCATTTAATGCATCAAGCAATGGCTTTTTAGTTTTTTCTAATAAGTCCGAAGTCATTGCCTCAAATTCTGATCTTTTTAGCTCTAATTCAACATTAATTGGACCATTTTCATTCATAGCTAAAAATGGAAGTGAAATGTTTGCAACCAATGATTCTGAAAGTGAAATTTTTGCTCTTTCTGCTTCTTCTTTCAATCTAGCCATTGCCATCTTATCATTTCTAGCATCATATTTATACTTATTGCTTATTTCTTTAATTAGTCAATCAACAATTTTGTGGTCTCAATCGTCACCACCTAAATGATTATCGCCAGAGGTTGATAACACTTCAAATGTTCCATTTTCCATTTCAAGAATAGAAACGTCAAAAGTACCGCCCCCAAGGTCAAATACTAATATTTTGTGATTTTCATCTTTTGACTTATCTAATCCAAATGCTAATGCTGCTGCAGTTGGTTCATTGATAATTCTAACAACATCTAGACCTGCAATAATACCGGCATTTTTAGTTGCTTCACGTTGCGCATTATCAAAATACGCTGGAACTGTAATAACTGCTTTTTTAACTGCGCTCCCAATTTTCTTTTGCGCATACTCTTTCATATATGAAAGAATTAAGGCACTAATTTCCTCAGGTTTATAATCTTTTTGATTTGCTTTAACAGTTTTTGAACCACCCATTAATCTTTTAATTGAGGCAATACTATCTGGATTTGTCTCTAATTGTCTTTTTGCACTCTCACCAATTATTGTTTCGCCGTTTTTAAAGGCAACAACAGATGGGGTAGTTCTCTTACCATTTGGATTTTCTAAAACCTTAGGAGTTCCGTTTTCAACAATCGAAACCACAGAGTTAGTTGTACCAAGGTCAATTCCTAAAATAACTTCTTTTGTCATATTCTTTATCTCCTTTTTTTAAATTTAAGATTAAGATTTTTTACATATTTAAATCATCTTTCAATAATTTATAAAATAATTGTACCATATTTTTTAGCACTTTAATAAAATGAGTGCTAATTTTTATTTTTATTATTAAATTTCATTGATTTGCGAATTATTGCTAATTGATTTGTTATCTCTAAAAACCTTGGATATATAAAAAATGAGGTTTTAATTTTCACCTCATTTTTTATATATTTCTTTTTGCTCCTTGCTGAAGCAATGACCTCTAACATCAGATTCATATTTTGCACACCTTGAAACAATATATGAAAATGCTTTATCAAAATTTTGAAAGCTTAGTTGTCTTATTTTTTCTATTCCTTCTCATCTACGACCCTGACTTATCTTATCAGCAACATAAAGAATCTTATCAAGCAACGATAATTCTATATCTAATGAAGTATGCTTTTTAATTGCTGAGAGGACTTCCGGATTATTATATTTATAAACATCTCTTAACCAAAAAAAAGCTGTGGTTTGATGCAATTTATATGAGTCCAAATTTGTTCGACTAAATCCGTATTTTTCCAAAAAATCATATGCATCTTGTTCATTCCAATTCTTGGTTATATCATGAGCATAACCCGCTTGGTAAGCATTTTTTATTTTATAATTATTTAATTTTGCAAGCTTTATAGCAAATTCTGCCGTCCATTTTAAGTGAAAATATCTAAATTGCTTTTCTTTATCTTTAATATCAAAGATTAGATTTTTAGCAATTTCCTCAAAATATAAAAAATTTTCACCGATGTATTTTTGTACTCTATCTTCTACTTGCGAAAAATCACCTTTTCTATATTTTGTTGAAGAAAAATTATAAATAGTATTGTTCAAAATTCTTACATTAAATTTCTTCGCATTAACTTTTGAAAACTTATTACCGCGGTTAAATGCACAAATTTTTACTTTATTAGCAATCTCATCAATTTTTTTTCATTTATTTAACATGGGTACATTATCGGTGCCAATAAATAAATAAAGTTCATCATTAGGGAATTTGCTTCTAAAATAATTTATTGTATCAATTGTGTATGAATTACCTTTTCTATTGGTTTCAAACTCAGACAAAAACATTTTATCTTCCAATACCATATTGATCATATTAATGCGATGGTTATTAGCAACATACTCACTACTATTCTTAAAGGGGTTTTTATTAGTGGGCACAAAATATAACCTATCTAATGAAAGCTCATTTATTGCGAATTTTGCTAAGTTAATATGGCCTTTATGAATTGGATTAAAACTACCACCATATATTCCTATTTTCATTTAATCCTCCAAACTAATTCTCTTGTTTTTTGTCTTTGAATTCTTTCTTAGAAATTTTATATTGTCTGTATTGATATTTTTTTCCATGCTATATTGATATAAAGTTTTTAATAAATTATTACCATTTATAAAATTTTGTTCATTAATTATTTTTTCAACCATATTTTTTGAATCGCTAGAAAGTATATCAAATGAAGAATCAGAATTAAAAATTGTCCTTAAATTACCAATACTTACCCCCAAACCACGAAGTGGCTCTTCATCTCACAAAGAATCAAAAATCAATTCAACATTTTTTCATATCAAATCAAAGTTGCTAGTTCAAGTTGAAATGCTTTTGTTTTTTGAAATCCATATCTTATTTTGACGTCTTAGCATAACAGAAACTTGTTTAGCCTCTAAATTTGCGTCACTCGCTCTAAGACATACATTTTGAGTAATTTTCTTTAATTCATTAAGCAAAAAAAGTCTATCACTAGAGTCGTCAGTAATAAATGTTTTGCTATTACTTATACTTTTAGCATCGCTATAAAATATATGATCAATCCCTGTATTAATTCCCTTTAAATTTTCAACAAGTTTAAAATAATTTTTGCCAAAAACGCTTCTTAAAAAAATATCATTATCACAATTTACTAAATCTGCTCAAGTCTTAATGTTATAGCTAATTATTTTTTTTGAATTAGCTTTACCAATACCAAAAATTTTTTCAACACCTAAATCATAAAAATGTTTTTTAATATCTTCCTTTTTTGTTTCCAAAATACCAAATGGTTTTGCCTTGTTTGTAGACATTTTTGTCAAAAATTTTGTATAAGAAATACCTATTGAGCAGGGAATGTCAAATACATTAAGGATATCATTTTGTATTTTTCTAGCAAAATCTATCACATTGCCATTCTTTTTAATATTATTAGTAACATCTAAGTAACATTCATCAATTGAATAAACTTCCAACATATTAGAGTAGTTTGTTTTTATAAAATTAAAAATTTTTTTAGACATTAAAGAATAAAGTTGATAATGAGGTGAAATAACAATTAAATCCTTAATCTTATCTCTTACTTTAAAAAGGGGATCTCCACTTTTAAAGCCTTGTTTTTTTACTTCATAAGACATAGCAGAAATGATTGCTCTCTTTGAATTCAAAGCAATTACCACTGGTTTGTTTTTTAAATTTTCATTCTTTGATCTCTCGCAGCTTACAAAGAATGCATCCATATCAATATGAAATATAACCCTAGCCATTTAATCCTTTTTTAAAAGCGCGATAAACTATTGAGGCACATTCTAAACGATTAAGATGAACCTTAACATTTTCAAATACCAACAATTTACCTAAATCAATATTTATATCTATTTGTTCTTCTCTGTTAATTAATTTAAAGTACTCTTCCAGAATACATAAAATTTCGCTCTTATCTTTATTTAAAACTTGATCAATCATCAATTCCACACTTGAAATAAAGATAGCGCATCCGGTTGCATAATACTTTGCATCAATTAATTTATCATTTTCAAATAGTAAATTTAGTTCTATATCATCAATGCAAACTCTTGAATGTTCTTTTATACCATTTCCTCTTGGAATAGATAAACTATGCTTTGGTTCAGAATAAGAATTAAATATTATTTGTTGTTTTTCTTGGGTACTAAATGATTTCAATAAAATTACCCCCATTTTTTAATTCCTTAATTAATTTATCAATATCCCCTTTATTGTTATACATTGCTAACGATATTCTTACATATGAACTACAATATTTGTTTGTATCTTTAAATTTATAAGCGCAAAAAGCACCAGATCTCACATAAATATTTCTGTTCCCTAGATATGATGCGACATCCTGGGCCGGAACGCCTCTAATATTGAACAAAATTATCGTATCGCCTTTTTTAGAATCAATTAAAACATTAGGCAAAGTTTGCAATTTCTCATAGGCATATATCGCAATTTCTTTCTCATATTTAAATAATTCTGTAGCATTAAAACTTTTAAAAAACTCAATTGCCCTTCCTAATTGGATAATGCCAGCAAAATTTGGTGTGCCGGGTTCTCACTTAGAAGATGAATTTCTCATTACTCAATTATTTGATTCTAAAATATTTTGCACCTGGCCACCACCCCATTTTGAAGGCCGAAGATTTTTTAAAATATTATTTTTTATAGCTAATATTCCAGTCCCAGTTGGACCATATAATTTATTGCCAGAAAATGCAATAACATCGCAATAGCGAAAATCAACGCTACTATGTACAATAGCTTGGGCTGCATCGTTTATTAAAATAATGTTATTTTCTCTACAAAGTGAGTATATTTTCTTAATATCAAGATTTATTTGAAAATTATTTGTTAATTGAGGTAAAACAATAATTCGTGTATTTTTATTAATAGATTTTATAATGTCCGCACCGTCAAAACAATATCTAAATCTTATATTTTTAATGCTAAAATTTTCAAGAAAGGGAACAATTGCAGAAGAATGGTTAAAATAAGTAAATAATATTTCACCACTCTCTACAACCTTTGAAAGCATCTGCGCCACCAAATTTAAACTTTCAGTTGTACCTGAAGTAAAAATTATCTCTTCAGGATCAGCATTAATAAACATAGCAACATCACGTCTAATTCTTTGTAGATCACTGTTTAATTTTATTCCTAGTTTCGAATCAGCAGTACGAGTTGAAATTGAATAATTTTCATAAAATTCCATCCCTTTTTTTATCACTACATCAGGCTTAAATGTTAAGGCAGCGTTATCTAAATAGATAATATTAGGATTATTTTTAAACATAGGAAAAATTTTTTCTCTTTGTTCATTAGTCATTTTTTTTCTCCTGTTTAACAAAAAAAGAAAGATATTCAATATTTTTTGACTTCTCCCCACGGATTGGGCTCTCAATAATAGGCTTTAGTAATATAAAATTATTTTCCCTAGCTATATTAATCACTTTATTAATTATATATTCATGATGTTGTTTAGGAACATATCCACCAGGTTCAACATATTTGCTGCTTGCTTCAAATTGAGGTTTAATTAAAGCAACTAATAAAACACCATTACCAAAGGTCCTATTGCAAACCTCAAAAACATATTTTAAACTTATGAAAGAAACATCACAAGTCACTAAGTTTATATCCTCACCGAATAAATTATTATTTATTACCTTAAGGTTTGTCTTTTCATATACAACGACCTTATCATTTATTCTTAAAGAAAAAGCTAATTGGTTTGTGCCCGAATCAAGAGCATAAACCTTTCTTGCTTTGTTTTCTAATAATACCTGAACAAATCCACCTGTTGAAGAGCCAATATCTAAACAAACTTTATCCTCCACGTTAATACCATATTCCTTAATTGCTTCTTTCAATTTGTATGCCCCACGTGAAACATAATTATCCTTTTTTTGTTTAATGGTAATAACACAATCATCACTAAATCTTAATGTTGGGTAAAAAACTTTTTCATTATTTACAATTATCCTTCCTTGCATTGCTAAAGAATCGATGGTTTTTTCATCCAATAAAAATTTTTCCTTTATTAACTGTTTCAAGGTTTTTTTCATATTATTTATTAATTATTTGTTTAGAAATTTTATCGAGAATTTTATTAACAAATTTATAATCATTGCCAGGTGAAAAAAGCTTAGTAATATTAACCAATTCATATATCACTACGCTACTATCATTGTAAGTTAGTTCATAAACACCAAATATTAATATTGCTCTAATTAATGGGCTAATTCGCTCTCACTCCCATGTTTCTAGTATAAACTTCTCAATAATTTTTTTTAAGGTTTCATATTTTGACTCTATTATTTGCAACGCTTGTATTTCACAAGGATTTATTTCATTTAGAGGATTATTAACAATAACGCTCGTATCTAAATGCACACTAAATAGTTCTGATTGATAAAGATAAAAAATGATGTTTTTTCGATAATTATACTTTTTAACTAGAAAATTGCCTTTCATGCTTATTTGTTTTTTTTCTTTCATTACTTCTCCAAGAAATTTATTAATTTAATCATTTTTTTATCTTTATTTTTAGTTAGCGTAAAAACTACACCATTAAACTGACACTTATTGTTTGATACTTTAAATGGCAATCTTGCATCATATCTCATTTTTTGATAAACTTCTTCAAAATTAGAACCAATAGCGCAATCCCTTGGGCCGCACATTCCGGCGTCAGTTAAATAATATGTTCCATGTGGGAGAATTTTAGCATCATTTGTTTGAATATGTGTATGGGTACCGATAAGTGCATCAGCTTTTCCATCAACATACAAACCAAAAACAGATTTCTCTGATGTTGTTTCAGCATGAAAATCAACTATATAATAATCAGCTTTATATAAGCTGTATACCTCATCAAACTTATCAAAAAAGTTATTTGCAACCTCTTGTTTCCAAGGTTGCAATAGGGGATTAAATGTTATCCCCATAAATGATATAACAGCAATTTTATTCCCTTTAACATCAAATAGTCTAATACCTGACCCTGGATAGCCTTGATCTATGTTAACAGGTCTAATTAAATCATTATTATCAATTATATCCATTATTTCATGTTTAGCTCAAACATGGTTACCCAATGTAAAGGCATTCACCCCCGCATTTTTTAATTGAAAGTAATGTTCAGGAATAAAGCCCTTTCTACCAGAAACATTTTCAGATTGTGCTATTACAAAGTCTATATTCTCGTCTTTAATAATTTTGTCTAAATTCTTTATAACAAAATCAATACCTGGGTTTCCAAATATATCACCAAGAAATAAAATGTTTATATTCTCTTTTTTCATAGTTTTAAATTATATATAATTTAACGTTTTTTAGGTTAAACAAGTCTTTATAAGTAAACACATTTTTAATAAACATTAGACATTGTTTAATTTTTCAATGACCTGATTATAAATTTCACTATAGAGTTCATTATTTGTTTGTAACAATAGCGATAAATTAATTTGACCTTGGGCAATATTTTGGCCATTATAGTTATATCATGAACCTTTACGAGAAATAATCATAAATTCCTCTGCTAATTGAATAATCTCATTAACCCTAGATACACCTTTTGAAAATACAATTTCAATTTGTGCACTTTTGTATGGTGGGGCTAATTTATTCTTAACAACCTTACATTTAATTTGATTCCCCGTTATATCACCGTTGCTAGTTATATTTTGTGACTTTCTTACCTCAAGCCTAATCGAGGAATAGAACTTAAGCGCCTTACCGCCAGTTGTAGTTTCTGGATTACCAAACAATACTCCAATTTTTTCCCTTATTTGATTAAGAAATATAATCGTTGTTTTATTTTTAGATAATGTACCGGTAATTTTTCTTAATGCTTTCGACATTAATCGAGCTTGAGCACCAATTGTTTGGTCTCGCATTTCACCATTTAGTTCAACTTCTGGAACTAATGCGGCCACTGAATCAATAACAATCAAATCGACTGCACCGGTTTTGGCTAATCTGTCAGCTATTTCTAATGCCTCTTCACCGGAATTTGGTTGAGCTAGAATTAAATTTTTAATATCGACGCCAAGGTTTTTAGCATATATTGGGTCAATAGAATGTTCAGCATCAATAAAAGCAGCAATACCGCCATTCCTATGAATTTCGGCAATTGCATGTAATGCTAATGTAGTTTTTCCACTGCTTTCAGGACCAAATATCTCAACAATTCTGCCTCTTGGTCATCCACCAATTCCGAGAATATTATCAATGTTTAAAGAACCGGAACTAAAAGTTTCTGGAATTATGTTAGGTTCTTCTCCTAATAACATAATTGATTCCTTACCGAATTCTTTTTCAATTTCCTTCAAAATTTGATCAATATTAACAACCTTTTTTATGTTTGTTTCATTCATATTTTTGCCTCCACTAATATTTTGCAATACTCGCTTTTAAAGTAGGGTATTTTAAGGAAAAAATAGCGAAAACAGATGAAAAAAATATAAATTTGAATTATTTAGAAACAGCAAAAACTTGCTCAAGTTTTTTAATTGCTCAATCCTCAATTAAAAAGGAAAATGTAACATTTTTAGTATCATTATTTTTATAAAAAGTATCAATAATTTTGTATGAATAAATGCCCTTTATTGACTTAATTTTTTCAATGATTTTTTCAACAGTTTCGTGTTTATTCAGTTCAAAAGTAATATCCCTTGTTTTTATAGGTTCATGTCGATAATTAATAAAAGTATTAGAATCATTTAATAATTTATCAAGCATTATTTCTGCAAAAATATAATCTGAGTTAATAATTTGGGGATGAATTTTAGCTATATATCCAATCATTTCTGACCCTAGATAAATAACACATGATGCGTTGGGATGAAAAATTGTGCTATGTGTTTTTTTAAACTCTAATTGTTTATTAGTCAATGACATAACATCTTGTTTAATTTCAGCAAATGATTTAATATTTGAACAAAGACCCAAAATATTCATTTTGCGCCCGATCATTCCGATATCAAAATAAGACCCTTTTTTAAAACCTTGTTTCTCATTATGAATAGCCACCTCATTCAAACTATGAATAAATGATAGACGAACCTGCGAGTGATCATAATTTTTTGCATCCACTGCATTCAAAATTTCTCTGATATTAAAAGGGTCGAAAATATTTTCCTCAGGTTTTATTAGTGTATATGTTCTAACATTTGAATAATTTTTATTTGCTAATGTTCTATAGTATTCATAAACGTTGTTAATATCATAATTTAATCTTGTTATTTTAGGTTGTTTTAGTGGAAAATTATCATAACCATAAAATCTAAAGACCTCCTCAACGAAATCTTGCAAAGTATTTAAATCATAGCGATAAGTTGGAAAAACAACAACTGATTCATCATTTTTAAATTTAAAATCAAGTTTAGATATTTTTTTCATTACCTCATTAAACTTTTTAGTTTTATTAATTGAAAACCCTGCGCATTTATTCAAATATGATTTATCTATTAAGATGCTCTTCTTGTGGGTTTTGGGAACATTGATTTGATGCGAGTAATCAGTTAAATATTGAGCTAAAAAATTATAAGCCAAAATCAAAGAGCCATCCGATATCTCACGGCTTGCACGCATTGATGAATTTGTATTTAATTTGATTTGCTTAGCATTTTTTCTAACACTCATAATATTAAACGAAGCAAGTTCAAATATAACCTTTTGAGATTCTTTCTTAAATTGATATTGTTCTAAACCTATAGTAGCAGCAATAGATATAGGCGTTTCATTATTAAATACACAAAGTGCATTTTTTAATTCAACTTCTTTATTACCTAAAATATTTAGCTTACCACTATAATAATCAACATTAAACACATTTGATTGTAGGTCTTCTTTATTATAAATATGACATGGGACGCCGGCAAATAAAAGCACTAAGTTGGTAAGGTCTACGGCATTATTGAATGTTTTAATGTTATGTCTTCATAATAGCATTTGTTCTTGTAATGAACATCTTAAATTGCTATTAGACGCTTCAACCAATGAAAAAGAATGAGTATCATTTAACTTTTTGACCTCAAATGAAGAAATCAAGTTAGGGTTTGCCTTTTTTGGTCATTTTATCTCGGTATCAAAAAATGCTGCTAATTCTCTAGCCATAACAAGATAACATTGTGCATCAGCACGGTTAGAAAGAATTGAAACTTCAATCATATAATCATCTAAATCAAAATAGGTTATTGGGTCGATATTTAAATCTATTTTATCTAATTGAAATATTTGATTGCCAAATTCCTCTGGAATTACATTCGAATTAAAACCCAATTCATCCAAACTCACAAACATACCTTCCGAAGTAATGCCTTTCATTTTTCTTGGAGCAAAGATAATTTCTTTACTTCTCGAACCAGGAACAAAGGAAAGAACATACTGACCTTTTTTCATATTGGTTGCAGTTGTTTGAATAATAGCTTTATGTCCGTCACTATATTCAACCTCGCACACTGTTAAACGATCGGCTTGAGGATTCTTGTATGTATTTGTAACATGACATATTTTTATACCTTCAACATCACTGAATTTATAATATTGTTCCACTTCAAAACCAATTGAATTTATTGCTTCAACAACATCCTCGATAGTATGAGTTTGTAAATTAGCTAGTCTACATAATGTTTTAAATGAAAAAATCATATTCTTAACTCCTTAAACCTCTATTTAAATTGATTTAAAAATCTTTTATCATTAGTATATAACTCTCGAATGTCTTCAATACCATATTTAATCATTGTAATTCTCTCAATTCCAATGCCAGCTGCAAACCCGTTCATCATATTAGTATAACCAGCAGATTTTAAAACTTTATCATTTAACATGCCTGCCCCCAAAACCTCAATTCATCTATTTTTGAAAAAAATATCAACCTCAACACTAGGTTCTGTAAATGGAAAATATGATGGGCGAAGCCTAATTTTTATGTCTTCCTCAAGTACATAAGAAAGCATTTCTTTCAATGTATACATTAATGACGCAAAGGAAACATTACCCACGCTCACTAAATCAAGTTGTGTAAATTGATGAGTATGTGTTTTATCTTCTTCATCATTTCTATAAACCTTACCAATGGCAAACTGTGAAAATTCCTTATTAGCAAATTTCTCAAGTGCACGAGCGCTTATTCCTGTATTATGTGTTCTTAAAAGCTCATTATTATTTAAATATAAGGAGTCCTGCATTTCTCGCGCTGGGTGTGATGCAGGAATGTTTAAATTCTCAAAATTATATCTATCATTTTCAATTTCAGAATAACTTAGCTCAATATAACCATTAAATAAAAGCCACTCTCTAAATTTTTGAGAAACAAGATTAACGGGATGAATTGAACCTTCATTTTCAACAGGAGTGGCATAATCCACAAAATCTTTTTCTAGTTGTTTTTGGATTTCTAAATTATTAAGTTTATCCTTTGCTATATCAAAAAAGTCTTCTGCTTGTTTTTTTAATTCTTGAATTTTTTTACCTATTTCTGGTTTTAGTTCCTTAGAGGCTGTTTTTAATTGCTCCATTAATTGTTTTAATTCAGGAGAATTATTAAATTGATTTTTAATATTTTTTAAGTCTTCTAAATTATTGATTTTATCCAAATTAAACATTATTGTTCTCCTTTTTTTTAACTATTTCTCAGTATTGTTTAACTTTCTTTTCTCAACCTTGGCCTTGATATTCATATGTCTTTAAATTTATCAATTCATTAGGCAGATATTGTTGCTGGACTCAATGATAAGGATAATCATGAGGATACTTATATTTCTCTTTTTTAAAACTTGCAGACAAATTAAATTCCTTAAGATAGTAAGGAGGCTGATAAATTAAATTACGTTCCAATATTTTTTTAGTTTGTTGTATAGCAAGATATCCTGAGTTTGATTTGGGGCTCAAAGAAATATTAAGAATTGCAAAACCAATCGGCAAATAACCTTCTGGTAATCCTAATCGCTCGAAACTTTCAATTGCTGCTAGCGTTTGTGGGCCGACCATTGGATTTGCTAACCCAACATCTTCATAAGCAGCGCATAACATTCGACGAAATAAATCGCTAGTGTCCCCAGTTTTTAAAATTAATAGCCCTCAATACAAAGCAGCATCAGGATCGGAACCTCGCAATGACTTATGAAAAGCACTTAGCAAATCATAATGATTATCGGCATTATTATCACTTGCAAAATTTATTGAGGGGACCAACTCTTTAATTTTTCCCAATGTAATATTATCACTTGTGCTAAGTTTACTTATAAGATCAACAATATTTATGGCTCCTCGAAAATCGCCGTTAGCCTGTGTGGCAATAAAATCTTGTATTTCAACATTTTTTAATCAGTCGAATTGCATTTGTATAGATATCTGTTGTAGTCTTTTTTTAATATCTTGTTGCGTTGGAAAATCCATTTCAATAATATGAGTTCTTGAACGCAATGCTGGTTGTATTTTAAAATAAGGATTTTCAGTAGTTGTGGCATAAATGGTAATAAAACCGTCTTCTAAGTAAGGCAACAAAATATCTTGTTTATCTTTATTCAATCTATGCAGCTCATCAATTATTAAAATGTCGTTATTTTTGATTTTTGTAAGTAAATCATCCTTCTTATCAATAGCAGCATTAAAAAAATCATAATTAACATTCATTTGATTAGCAAGAATTGAAGCTATTGTAGTTTTGCCACAACCTGGTTTACCATAAAAAATAAATGAAGAAAGGTCTTTATTTTTGATTATAGAATTGAAAAGGTTTCTTTTAATTTTTGAACAAACAAAATCATCTAAATTATTAGGGCGCAACTGATTAGATAGGTTTAATTTCATATTACTAATTATAATTGAAATTAAAAAACTATAAGAATATTCTATGATGGTGTTTTAAAAGCAACTCTCATTCAATTTTACCAATAAAAAAGCGCACACTTTCGTGTGCACTTATTTATAAAATAAATTTATTTTGTTTCCTGTGTTGTAGTATCAACCACTGGTTTTGGGGTTGCTTCCTTCTTAACAAATTCTTTTTTAACTGGACCAATATAAGGCAAAATAGCAACTAATCTTGCTCTTTTGATTGCCAATGCTACCGCTCTTTGGTGTTTAGCACATGTTCCAGTTATTCTTGAAGATATAATTCTTCCTTGTAGATTTACTAATTTTGATAATAGTTCTTCATTTTTATAATCAACATAAGCAACAGGTAATTTATTTGAACAAAATTGACATGGACGTTTACGAACGAATAATTTCTTACGAACAATTCTCGCCATTTTTTTCTCCTTTATTTAAAAGTCTCAACTCAAACCATCTATGGCATCATCAACATCACTTGTATGTTCCGCAGATGGTTGTTCACTAGTTGGAACCTTGTTATTTTCTTCATTGGAAATGCTAAACTCTTTAAAATTATTTTTTCTTCTAGCCTCAGTAACTTCTCGCGATTCAAGAGATTGTATTTTATCAGCACTAACAACATAATTATTAATTAATTGCCCATTTTGATCAGTTGTTCTTGTTGATTGGAAAGTTCCCTCAACTAGCATCAACGACCCTTTATCTAAAAATTTGTTAATAAATGATGCATTGCTTCTTCACGCTACGCATGGAATAAAATCCGCAACAGGTTCAGAGTTAGGCGTCGAATATGTTCTAGTTACAACGATTGTAAACCTTGAATATTCAACGCTTGAAGCAGTAATCCCCTTATATGGCTTTGAAGCTAGTCTTCCGACTAAAATAACTTTGTTCATAACTTTTGCCTCCAATAAAATAAAATTAACTATTTAGCCACTGGTTGTTGTTTTTTAATGTATGGTCTTCTTTGCTCATTTCTTCTATCATTTGATGTTGCTTCTTTGTTTTCATTTTTATCAAATGATCTTCTATTTTCAAAATTTCTTTTTGTAAATCTTCTTTGTTTTCTTGGCTTCAATCCTTTTTCTGAATTTAAATTAATAATTAATGATCTAATAATTGACTTATCAATATTAAATTTTCTTGTTAATTCTTTTATTAATTCAGGTTGTGCACTTGTTAAAATCAAGAAATATGTTGCACGTGTTAATTTGTTAATTGGATACGCTAATTCAGTTCTCTCTAATCTTTCGAATTTTGTGTTTTTTTCATCTAATACTGAGAATACTAAATCTTTAACACTTTCTTCTGTTGATGTAGGGTTAACTAGAATCATAATTTCATATTTTGACATTATAGTTCTCCTTTTGGACTTTTGGGCCTTTATATTTGGCCAAGGAGTCTCACCCTTTTGTTAATAATTTTTTAAAATTAAAATATTTTAACCTAATTATTTTACTAGAAAATATAGGGATTTTTTCAATATATAAATTTTATGGTTAAGTTACACAAAACACAGCTATTTTTCTAGTTCTTCAAGAATTTTCTTTGTCGTTTTAAATTGAAACTTTGCGACGTTATATAACTCAGAAATCCCAAATTTCTTCACAAAACTAACTCCTTGTTTAATAACCAAATCGCTTGCTCCAAGTATAAAATCAAAGCCATCATAATTAGCTTTTTGAGCTTCCATCTTTTTAAGAAGAATATATCTTGCTAAAATGGAAGCGCAAGCCACGGATAAAAATTTATCCTCAGCTTTTGTTTCTTGTACCAAACTAATTCTCTCAAAAATATTCTTCTTGATAAGATTCTTATTATAAAGGGTTGCTATATGCTCATTGAACTTATTCAATGTTGTATATTGGTCAATAACAACTTTTTTATTATTTTTTACAATATTCTGCAATCTATCAATTGAATTCATATGAATAAGAGTTTTAACTGCATTATTATTAATTCCAAACTTAATCAAGTTATTATAACCCTTCTGGCTCATTGTTGTATCCTTAAACAAAACAACATTATTTTTAATAATGTATTCAGCAATCCCCATTATCTTAGAATCACTAAGTTTTTTACTATCCTTAACGCCAAGATTTTTAATTAATTGAATATTTTCTTCCGGAATAAAACAAGCAACTGAAACAATAGGAGCAAAATAATCGCCTACTCCCGTTTCATCAACGCCAATATAATCAGAATCTTTTGTCATCATATTATTTTTCGTCTTTATTATAAAAATTATCGGCTTTTACAGTTTTTAAATTCTTCTTTGATTCGTTTTTTAGGTTCTTAGCCATTTCAATATATTTATCTGGATTATCTAAAAATTCATCAATAAAGTATCCAACAGCTCCTTCTTTATTTGTTTGAGGCATCACAACTGTCGAAACCTTCTTAATTGCTTGCTCAGCGTTCGCAGGGCAAACTCCCACATTACCGATTTCATACATGCTCAGATCGTTATATGAATCTCCCATTACAATGGTATCGTCAATATCAATGTTGTAATATCTCATCATTAAAGAAATAACCTTACCTTTATCAACTCCAATAGATGTAATATCAAAAACAGGGCTTAATCCTTCACCTTTTGATCAAGATGAAAATTCGCCAAGATCTCCATATCTTCTTTTTAAATATGTTAACAAATCAAGAACATCAGTTGTAGGTTGACAATCAAAAACTATTCCTGTTGGTTTTAAGGGTAATTTTTCCAAATTTATTGATTCGCGGAATTTTGTAGCTTGATTAAAACCAAAGACCTTCTCTAGGTTCGGATCTCTATGCATTAATTGAACTCAGTCCGGCCCTTCAATAGCATAATTTGAAATTTCTTTTTTAACTTTTTGATCACCTAAAATGTATAAAACCTCATTCAAATCAAGATATGTTATTGTTGGTATAAAGAATGGATCTGCAGGATTATGTATATGAGCTCCATTATAATTACCCACAATAGCGTTTAATCCAAGTTTTTGATAAACCGGCATTGTGCTTCTTCATGGTCTACCAGTTATGATAGATACAATATGTCCTTCCTTAATAGCTCTCTTGATTGCTTCTTCTGTTTTAGGGTGAATAGTTCCAGCACCAGAATCTGCTAACAATGTACCATCAAGATCAAGAGCAAATAAAAATCTTCTATTATTTGATTCTTTATTAAAAGCCATTTTTTTCCTTTCTTCAAAATTTAAATATTTATTTTCTTTAAAAATAAGGTAGAAAATAGAAAATGAGACACATAGTCTCTCTTTCTATTTCTTTGTTCCAAAAATACGGTCACCAGCATCTCCTAAACCAGGAAGAATATAGTTATTTTCATTTAATTCTTCATCTTTTGAAGCTAAATAAATATCTACATCAGGATGCTCAATATTAACCTTGTTAATCCCTTGTTCAACACCAACCAAACATATAAGTTTAATGTTTATAAAACCTTGTTTTTTTAATCTACTAATAGCATCGCAAGCCGATGAACCTGTTGCCAACATTGGGTCAACAATAATTACATAGCTATCTTTCTCAACATTAGGAATTTTAAAAAAATACTCAACTACTTGTGTGGTTTCCTCGATACGATACATTCCAATATGACCAACTCGAGCTTGTGGTACTAAATCTAATATACCATTAACCATACCAAGACCAGCACGCAATATAGGAATAATAACAATCTCCTTATCCAATTGCTCGCCATGAAAAATTGAACCTGTTGGTGTTTTGACCTCTAACGGCTTAGTTTGATAATCTCTTAACATTTCATAAACCATTAAAGATGCTATTTCATTAAGATTTTGCCTAAACTCATTATGAGTGGTGTTTTCGTCTCTCATCTTTGTCAACTTAGCATTGATAAGAGGGTGTTGAAAAATTTTTACCATATTTTGTCCTTACTTATTTGTTAAATTTTTAACTAGTAATTTGAACTATTATCTACTTTACCTTCGATAATTGTAACTGATTTTGAGGTACCTAGTCTATTAGCGCCTAATTCAACCATTTTTAATGCATCATCCTGTGATTTGATTCCACCAGATGCTTTAATTAATAAATTATCCTTAGCGACTTCCTTCATAATTTTAATATCTTCAAAACTTGCTCCTCTATATGAAAAACCAGTTGACGTTTTAATAAAATCAGCACCTGATTGTAATACTATTTCAGTTGCTTTAGCAATTTCTTCATTTGTTAGTAGTGCTGTTTCAATAATTACTTTTAAAACTTTATTACCACAAACTTCTTTAATTGCTTTAATTTCATTAAGAACATATTCATATTGTTTGTCTTTAAAACGCCCAACATTCATAACCATATCAATTTCATCTGCGCCGTGTTCAAGAGCGATTTTTGTTTCAAAAACTTTAACACTTGCAACGTTATATCCTAATGGGAAACCAATAACTGTGCAAATTAAGACATCAGTATTTTTTAATTGTTCTTTTGCGTATTTAACATAAGAAGGCGCTATACAAACAGATTTAAAGTCATATTTTTTAGCCTCTTCTATTAATTTATCTATATCTTTTGTTGTTCCTGCTTGACCAAGGAAGGTATGATCAATTAACTTATTTAGCATTTTTTTCTCCTATTTTTTGTTTTTTAATTACATTAATTTAGTTAGAACTTCTTTGGTTTCAAAAGGTTTTGAACCAAACTCAATTTTATCTATTAAATCATTAGATAGCTTTTCATCGATTGGTTTAGATGAATATAAAGTAAATAAAACATCACCTTTTTTAACAAAATCATTTGTTGTTTTATTTAAATAAACACCAGCATCAAAATCAATATTATCCTCTTTTTTGCTTCTTCCAGCGCCAAGTTTCATGGCCACTAATCCAAATTCAATAGCTGAATTAATTTTTAGATATCCTTCATTTTGTGAAATGATTTCAAACTTATATGTTGGATTAAATCAATTAGATTCATAAACTTCATCAACATTTCCGTTTTGCGCTTTAATTCATTCATTGAATTTTTGCAATGCTTTACCATTAGCGATAACTTCTTTAATCATTGCTCTGGCATGTTGCTCATCTTTAGCATTATTTGAAATAGTAAGCAATGTAGCACCCGATGAATATATAATTTCGGTAAAATCTTTAGGACCCATACCTTTTAAAGTATCCACTGCTTCGAGAATTTCAATTTTATTACCAATAGCACGGCCAAGAGGTTTCTCCATATTTGTAATTTCAACTGCAATCTTTTTGTTTAATTTTTTACCTATTTCAATCATTAATTTACCAAGTTTTTCAGCTTGATCAATATTTTTCATAAATGCCCCATTACCACATTTAACATCTAAAAGTATACAATTTGAACCTGTTGCTAGCTTTTTAGACATAATTGATGAAGCAATTAAGGGTATGGATTCTACAGTGCCTGTAACATCACGTAGTGCATAAATCTTTTTATCTGCTGGAACTAGTCTCTCATTTTGTCCTACTACTGCAATGTGATGTTTTTCAACAACAGTCTTAAATTGATTGTCCGTTAGAGATATCGTATATCCGGAAATTGATTCAAGTTTATCCAATGTTCCGCCAGTGTGTCCTAGGCCACGGCCAGACATTTTAGCAACTGTAAGACCAAGCGCCGCTAGTATTGGACATAAAACAATACTTACCTTATCTCCAACTCCGCCCGTTGAGTGTTTGTCAACAATAGTTGTCTTTAAATATGATCAATCAATTGTGTCACCTGAATTTATCATTGCATTAGTTAGATACGATGTTTCTGTTTCATTTAATGAATTTAAACGAATTGCCATAAGAAGGGCTGAAGCTTGGTAGTCAGGAATATTTCCATTAACATAGTTTTCAACAAAGAATTCTAATTCTTCCTTTGTTAATTCTTCTCTATTAGCCTTCTTATTTATGATATCAATTATTCTCATTATTGAAAATCCTTAGCAAGTGCAAGAGCAATTTTCATCATTCCATTAAATGAATTTTGTCTTTCTTCACTAGTTGTAAATTCATTTGTAACTAGATTATCAGAAATTGTTAATAATGTTGCAGCTTTTTTGTTTAATCTTTCAGCAACAGTAAATAAACCATATGCTTCCATTTCTGCACAAACCGCACCACCAGATGTTTCAATTCTTTCGCTAATAGTTTTTTCTGTATAAAATGCATCTTCACTTAAAATTCTTTCAAAATGAACATCCATTCCCAACTTTTTAGCATAATCTAAGATCAATTCATTCAAGTCATGACTTGGTATTGCGATATTATTTTTATCTCCTTTAATAATTGAACTTCTAAAAGCTGTACTTTCGCTATATGCAGATGATGCAAGAACGATTTCATAATTTTTTAATTCTGCTTTAAACGATCCTGCTGAACCAATTCTAACGATTGCTTCAACACCATATTCTTTAAATAGTTCATATGCATAAATTCCGATTGATGGAACACCCATCCCGGAAGCGCACACAGAAACTTTGTTTCCTTGATAAAAACCAGTATACATTAAGACATTTCTTACATTAGAAACTAATTCAACATTTTCTAAGTAATTATCAGCTATATACTTAGCTCTCAAGGGATCACCAGGCATTAAAACTAACTTTGCAAACGCATTTTCTTTAGCATTTATATGAGGTGTCATAAAATCTCCTTTTTTCTTATTTTTTTCTTATATATTTCCATATTTTTAATTACATTAAAAATTTTATTACAAAATTAGTTTTTAATTATCTTTATGATATATAAAAGTCCTAACAAATTTGATTATTATCATTTATAAGTGTAGCCCCCTCATTAATTAAATCAATATTTTGATCTTCACTTAAATGATCTCTAAAGAGTAAGCATTGCACATCTTTACCCTGGTCAAGAAACTCATTAATTGTTCCGTTATATTTTTTTTCCAATGAAGAAAGCAAAATTATCTTTTGACATAAACAAGCGTTAATTCTTTGTCTACTATAAAATGCATTTTTAGTTATGTGATATTCACTAGGATATTCGGATATAATTAAACAGTTATCATTTAAAAATTCTTTTAAATTTAAATTGTTTTTAGCATATTCAATTCCACATGGAAGCAATATAATAACCTTAAAATTACGCTTCAAAAATGTTTTTAGGATTTTTTGCTCTAATCCAGTCCAATATAAATTAATAAACACGCTATCATTGTCATTTTTGTATTTTTCTATATATTCAATTATATTTTTAGTTTCATATGATCCTGTTAAGTAGATGCATTGTTGCCTATTGCTTTGTTTTAAGATATTAAGATTTCCTTCATAAAATAACACAAATGGTGGCTTAGTTATATTTAAAAGTTGTTTAGGGTATTCATCATCTAAAATAGTTATAATTTTTTTATTTTTCTCATGAATTTTAAATTTAAATGTATCAAATTCTTCTTCTTTAATTTCTTCCTTATTTTTTATTGCCTTATAAACATCATTTCAATCACCTTTGTATTTAAATATAAAATATAATAGTATTTCGTTCATTCGTCCTCCACATATAAACATAATATGCTAAGAAGATGATTTCTTCAACCAAATTGGGAAAAAACAGTGAAAATAAAAAGACACAAAAATGCCTTTTTATAAAAAGATGAAATTCCATATGCTATATAAAATACATCTCCAATTTTTATCTAAAATTTCGCTAATAACACAACAAAAAGTATACTTAAATGACGTTATAATATTTATCTTTGCCTATTCTAGTGTATTTCAAATCATTTTTGTAATCTCTATTCTAATTTTGTTTTAATAAAAAATTTTTATGAATTACGCTTGCGAAATAGTAAATTTTGAAGAACGATAAAATTACAAATAATGATGATGATAGAAATAGAAATGCTTCTAATACTTCTAGATTTTCATAATAAATTATCGAAATGGCTTTGTGCTTTGGATTTAAGAATTCAGTCGGTTTATTGCTTTTTAGTTTTCATAAAAGAACATCAATTGCATTGAGTAAGGTTGCATCTAGTATAACTGATATCGATAATAAAATTATGTTAATTGCAAATAATATATTAATTATTATTGTGTTCATTTTAGATATAGTTTTTATTTTTGCTTTAAAACAAATATATAAGATAACGGAAAATGTGATTAATATTATCCCTAAAACTAAAATTGTGGCTCTAAATCCACTATATCAAAATATTGCTACTGCTTCCTCGTGTTTAATGACTTGAGGATAAGATTGCCGGGCTTCATAATCCAAAAAATACTGCGTATATAGAAGTGTTATAATAAAAAATAAAACTACAAATATTGTATAAATGGTTAGTATTGCTATTCATTTTGATTTAGAATTGTTTTTATTTTCCATTATTTATATTCTGTATATCTTCTTTCTAATGATGAAGCAAAACCAAATATTACAAATATAATGTAAGCAATAACCAAAATAGTTACAATAGCAATAATTATTTTCTTCTTTTTACTCATTATTTAATATACCCCTTTTCTTTTAGTAAAAAATTCATTTCATTCCCATCATATTTAACTCAATTATAATTAAACATTTTTTTCTAATTTATCTCTTTTCTTATTATTTATTACAAAATTATAATCTCCAGTAACAAGGCATTATAGTTAGTATAGGTAATAATAATTTCATTCTTTTCATAACTGTTCCTTTTTTAACATCCATATATATTTAATTTTATTCCAAAATATAATGTAGATACCCAATTCACCAAATAATGAAAATTAGTGACTTATTTTTTGTTAAAAAAAGATAAAAGGCTTTAGTTTTCGCTTTTATCTCTATAAATTTAATTTTTATATAGTTCTTAAAATTAGACTAAATTTATTAACGTCTAAATGCCGTGCATAAAAAAAATAAAAAGGCACAAAATGCCTTTTTGCACGATAAACCGCTTTTTGTTCTGTAAAATAACAGCGCCAACTATTTATCTAAACATATTAAAATAATATGCTTCCCGATCTTTATTCATTTATATTAATCAGGTTCCCCTACCAAAATTTGGGTTTCTAACTCATGGAGTTTACATCGTTGCACCTTAACTAAATAAGCTCGTCTCTGTTGCACTAGTCGTCAATTATTTAAATAACTGCCTAGGCTTATTTGGCCTAGCATGATCACTACTTGCATCGCAGCAAGTGCTAGAGCGGATTTTCCTCTACATAAAATAATTATGCAGCAGTTGGCTGTGCATAATTATTTTACTCTATTTTTATTTTTTTAGCTAAATCCTAATAGAAATCTTCAGGATTAATTTTATCAAGTCCAGACCATGATGAATTCGAACGCTTATTATTTAATTTCATGAATTTACCATAACCGCCTTCTTTTAAGGTTAGTAAGATATATTCTTTTTTAGAAATCTCATATGCTTGTCCGGCCTCGCTAATCTTATATTTAAATCTAGTTAAATTGCCCTTTTCTTTATCATTATAACCAGAACTAGTAATTAAATAAGTAATTGATTCAGGACCATAATTACTATCATCAAAGTAAGTTCATGACTTGACAAATCAAAAACCAGATTCACTTACTGCATAATTAGTAAATTGACGACGATCAATATCTTTTGTAAAATAGCTTTGCATACCTGAAAATTTAGAGCTTAAAAACGGAATGGCCGAAATATTAGTTCCTTCCTGAATCTCTCATAATAACGAACGAACACCTGTATATAAATTAATTTTTCTTTGACTCACATCACGTTGAGCAATATCAGTTTCACGCCCAAATGTTTCAAAAAGAATATAATCAATCGCTACCTTAAAACGATATAACGCCTGCCATTCAGGTGTCTTAGATCTGACTTTAAAACTACTATCTTGAGTTTTTTGATTATTATAATATTCAATACTTAACATTTTAAAGATTTCATTAATCAATGACAGTGCATCAAGGTCGGGAGAAATATTATCTGGATCATCATTTTGAATGTTGCTCGTTGAAGTCGAATTGCTTAATTGTCCAATACTTACAAAATCAAGTAGAGTATTAATATTGGTACGCTTTGTTGGATCGGGATTCATATTAATGTTTCGCAAACCATTATATAAAACCGAATCCTTTAAATTACTTTTTCCAAATAATAGATTTATAAGCTTAATCAAGCGAGCACCATTAATAGCCTTAGTTTTACCAACAAAAGAAGCAATAATCTTAAGATCATTAAATGAAAATCCGGCCTTAATTTTTTCAATGGCATCAAGGAGTCATTTGACTGGTTCAAATATTGAGAAATTTTTACTATAGCCAACAATATGATCGATAGTTCTCTTAACAACTTTTCGTTTATAAAAATCAGTTTCAATTAATTCTTTAAAAATAGCGCTAATTAATTCTTTGATAAATGAAATGTCTTCGGCTGTAACATTTTCCAATTTTAAATAATTTAATACATGACCAATAACAATCTTCATTAAATCATCGTCTTCAACAACTGCTTCCAGCACTTTTGTTACATTATCTTTTAATTTTTGCGAAACTTTTTCTAATGTTTTAGTTACTATTTCACCAATATTTGCTGCTTGGACTTTTGGTTTTGTTAGAAAATCAGATATAACATCGCTAATTAACGTTTTTAAAATTGGTTTGTCTACAAATTTATCAACTATAGTTTGCAATTCGGACTTAGGTATCAAATCCTGTTTTATTTCTTGCCATTTTATCTTTTTAATTTGGTCTTTAAAGATTGTATGAACAACCTCGATTATTGCTTCCTTGCCAACAGTTTCGCTAGAATCAAGAGAACCATTCAATCCAGTTAATACATTGAATATTGTGCCTTCAATATTCTTTAAAAACTCTTTTTGTTCACCAGAAATAATTGGATTTAGCACATTTTGAGTGTTATTAGATATTGTATGTTGGTTGTTTATTTGATTAGTCAATTTTGGTATATTTCTTTCCAAATAATGATATAAAGAACTAAATTCTTTAACTAACTGTTCTTTTGATATGTTATTTCCAATAAGTGATTTAAACATATCCTCTATATTTTGGGATGTAAATAAAACCTTTCAATCGATTTTCTTTAACCCTGAAATTATTTTTGATATCAATATATTTTGATCAAAATGGCCCTTTGAATCAATAATATCAATGTCAACAAGACTCTCAAAAAGCTTACTTATTATGTCTGATACAATATTTTTATTACCTAGATTTTTAATAATTCTGGTACCCAAGTTAGCAATATTTTCAAACTCGTCGCTAGTTGAATCAAATTTTAATTCTGAATGAATTACATTCAACACAAATTTAACTAAACTATTAATATACGCTTCATCAGAAGTGGCATTAGAAACAATTTTTTTAATAAAGTCACTGATCGAAGACTTATTTAGGTTCAAAAGTTTCTTAATTAATTCATTTATATTATGAATATTGTCTAATGATTTTTGGTCTAAGGAAATTAGTGTATTAATAAAGTTAGTTATAAGATCCTTAGTATCGTCCTTATCAAAGATAAATTCAATAATCTTTTCTTTTGTTTTGTCAGCAAAATCTCGAGCGTTTGAATCAACTTTTAAAATAAGATTTGTTAAAAAGTCTAATTTAGTTTTTACATACTCTTTTATTTTTGGAGATTTACGTATCTTTTGAACTAGACTAGGAATTTCTTTTTTGATAGACTCGCGATCAGAGGCATTTAAAATTGAAAATCCAACTTTAATTAATCTAAAAATATCATTTATATTTATCTTAATTCCCTCTTTTTTATTGAACTCAACAATTGTTTTATTCTTTGATTTTTCTTGCAAAGTAACAGATGGAGTAGCAAAAAGTAACTCTAGCTTATCAAAATTATTTATAACTAAAAGAATAATATTAGCTAAGTCATGCGAGTCTAATCCTGATAAGAATTGGTCTAACTTATCTATGTTTATTTTATTAAATATGCTAATAAGGTCGAACGCACTATTAAAGTTATATTTCTCAAAATTGAATTGATATTGGTTAATATTTTTAACTAATAATTTAATAGCAGATTTAGTTATAGCATTGCTTATATTAAGATCTGGGAGGAAATTAATTGCCTTGTTAAATATTGCTTTTAGCGATTCTTTTTGGCCGTTTTTAAATTCAATGCCATTAAGTTTTTCGGCAACAAATTCAACTAAGAAATTAGCAATTGATTGCTTTAATTGTTCGCTTTCTTTTGATAATAAAATATTATTTAGAATCAAGTCTACCTTTTTAATTATCCAATCCTCGTTAACTATGAAGAAATTCTTAAATCAGCCTTCAAAAGAATCTACATTCTTTAGGACATCCTCAAGCAATAATTTTTCAATAATTTCATTGATATTTTGTGAAACAAGATCATTATATTTTAGATTAATAAGATCTTTCGTGTCTTTAATTATTGAAGTAAGAGCTCCTTTTGAATGTTCTCCTAAATTTAAATTAGATAAATTTATATTATCAAACATATTATTAATCAATTGTTTAGGATTAATATTTTTTAAAATAAATTCTAAAAACTCTTTTTTGCCTAACAATACTTTTAAAGTTTCTACAAGTTTTTTTTCACCTAGTGCTTTCTTGTCTTGTTTTATAATTAAAAGATCAAAAATTTGTTCTATATTTTCCTTATTAAAACTAAATGTTTGTTTAAGGGCATCACTCAATTTTTTTTGGAAATCAATATAACTTGATGTATCTGTTAATTCGCTGAGTTTTTCTTCCAAATTCTTCTTTAATTTATGGATTAAAGGATTATTTGGAATAGATTTTAATAATGATTTTAGGTAATTAAGTACTATTAGATCTTCATTGCCACTAAATTTTATGTTTGCTTGTTGTTTTACTAAACTAATTAGATATCTGGCAATCACATCCAGCAATTCCTCGTCATCCAATATACGGTCTAAATTGGTTTTAATGAAATTTAATAAATTATTTGTTTTAACATTTTTAAATAATTTAATCGCAAGTTTATTTGCATCTAAAACTATTGGTTTGTCATCGGCAAATAAACTATTTAAAATCAAAACTAAACCTTGTTTATTTTCTTCATTTAATAAAAGGCTATATGACTTGTTAATAATTAGACTAGCTAATAGTGAATAATCTCCTTTATTATTTAATATTTCCTTAATAACTATCTGATTGCCATTTTTAAGAGATTTAGATAGTAAATCAGATAAGAATTTCTTAAAACCTTCGTTTTCTTTTAGATCGTAGATAGCATCAACTAAATAAGGTATTAATTCCTTCTTATTTTCAGAAGAAAGTTTGTTCAATATCTTTTGAACTATACCTAAAATTTTTTCAACATTAATGTTTGGAATAGTTTTTTTAGTTGGTTCTTGCAATGAAGATGCTGTAGATTCATCATTTGTTGGCTTCTCGTTCAAAGCAAAAAGATGCACAGCATTCAGAAGAAGAGTTTTTAATAATGTTTTTAGCTCATCTTTTGATATCTTGTTAATAAAGAAATCCTCAGATGCTTCAACAATTTTTACAATATCTAAATCATCAATAAAGTCAACAATTTTTGCTCAGTCATATTTATTAAAATCAATACCAAATTTCTTAATATTTGAAGTCATTGTATTTAATAAACTTTCGACCAATGGGCCAAATATTTTTTTATCCTTAACAAAGGCAATTGCTTTTTTGACTATCGATTTGATGTTTCCTTGTTCATTAACACTTAATTTTGTGTAATTAATTTGAGTAGAAATTAAATAAACAACTATATCAACAGTTTTTTGCTCGCTTTGTTGATTAACCAAAATAACATTGTTTATTATGTCTAAAATAAATTCCTTCAAAAATTCCTTATTTTCATTAATTAATAAGAAAAATAATTCATTTAAATTTTTTACATTTTTAATTTTTTCATTTGAAACTGAATTTTTAATTAATTCCTTAATTTTTGGATTTATCTTGTCATCTCATTTTTTAATTATTAATGCCAATACATTATTTAATAACCCTTTAACATCATCTCTAACATTTTGGGGCAGCTTTGCAAAATCAATCTTTTTAGGGATATCCGCAACAATTTTTTTAAGATTTAGCTTGTCAAGAATAAAATCAACATTATTTTCATTTTTTAAAAATATTGATAAAACATTAATAAATTTGTTGAATCCATCTTTTTCTTTTGTATTCTTTAGGCTTAAAAAATCAAGAAACATTTGTATTGCACCGGGGTTTGTTGATTCAATCAAAAGATTGCTTAATTCTTCTTTTAGATATAAACCCAGCTTATCAAAAGTATCGATTTTTGATATATCAATTTTTTTAGTTATCTTCTTAAAATTATCAATAAAGTGTTTAAATAAGTTTGAATCCTTAATGTTTCTTAAAATGCTTTGTATATAAGTTTCGATCAGTTCTTTTTCAACATTGGTTAGCTTTACATTTAACGATGAATTAATGTATGAGGTAAGAACATTCACTAATAATTTAGTATTTTCCTTACTCGATATTTGTTGCAATAAAGTCTCTACTAATGTTATCAATCCATTTTCTTGTACTCTTTTTAAGGTTGAAACAACAAAAGCAAATAGTGAACTTTTGTCATATAGCTTACCATTATCAACAATGTCATTTACCAAAAATTTTAGCTTATCAATAATTATCTTATTATTAACTGATTTATATAATGAAGAATAACTAGACTTTACAAACTCTTCTATATTATTAAATTCGGGATTTGCTGATAGTATTTGTTTCTCATAACCTTGTTTTTTAATGAAATTAATTAATGGATGTATAACAGCATAGTCCCCAAGTCTATCTAAAATTTGGTTAAATAAGCTACCCTTTGCAGTGATATCGTCAATCAATAATGAAAATAAGTCTTTTATATAGTTCTTACCTGTTATATTCAAAATGTTATCAGAATTATTTGCAATATTTCTAAGCAATGTAAGCATAGCTTCTCTTGTTTGATCATCAAGCAGGTTACTTATATTATTTGAATTTATTATGTTTTCCGCTTGCACTAATCCAACTCCGAGATATTTTATTCCATTATAGTATTTATTAAGATCAATATTATGTGTTCTAGGAACATTGCTAATTAGAGCAAAAAAGACACGATTATTTTTATTGGCATCCTTTGTATTAAATAGCAACCCCTTAACAAATGCTTTAATAAATGAATGTGTATCTAACAACTTATTATCTTTGTATGAATCGAGTGTAGTTTCTACAAAAAGATCAAGAAGTTCATATGAATACTTAAAATCCTTTAGATTTTCCACTGTTGTTTGAATGAAATATTTAATATCATCAAGTCTTTCTTGCGGCACTCTATAAACATTTTTTAAGGAGGTTGCAATCTTATCAATAATCTTTTTTAGAGATCCCTTATCTTTGGTTAATCAATCAACAATTGCTTGAAATAGAGAAATAATTTCTTTCTTAGAGTCCCTCAAAATATCATTTATGAAACCATCAAAATTAGTATTAGCAAAATATAATTCGCTTTTGCTTAATAAATTATCCACTGCCTTATTAACAAGATTATCAAATTTTACAACTATATTTTTATCCATTGTTTTCTTATCTCATAATGGCAATAGCTCTTGTGGAAATAGTTGCTTAATAGATTTGTTTGAAAATAATATTTTAATTAATGACGCTAAATTTTGTCTAATAAAAACCTTATTTTCAATTTTAGATAAATAGTTAGAATTTAATACTGATTTTAAGATTAAGTATATACTGTTTTTATCTTGAAATTCTTGCGTAAGAATTTTCCTAATTTCAGATGTTAAAGTATTTTGAGGAGATTTTTTTGCCAATAATTGTGAAACCTTGATATTTGCCTTATTAAGAAAGTGTTGAACATAAACTGAATCAAACAGCTGTTCAAATAATGAAACTATTAAATTATTTTTATGCTTAGATATCAATGAATTTATTAATTCATTAAATCATGTTTTTGCCTCTTTATCATTAATGCCAATAATTGAAAGAACGTTATCAATAAAAGTTTTAAGTTGTTCATTATTTAGCATTTTTATTTTACTACTAAATTCAGCCAAAACAGTTTGAGCAAAAACATTGCTTGATTCAGAAGCAATAAGACTACTATTTTTCGAATTTTTTTCAAATGGATACGGTTTCTTAAATGTATCTACATTATTTCCAACTACTCCAAAAATTAATGATTTAATTGTTGTTGCTTTTTTTATAAATGAAATTGCTTTATTGTGATTTGAAAATTCATTGTTGTTGAATAATGAATTATATTCTGTAATATTTGTAGACATTTTTGCAAATATGTCTTGCGCAAGTTTTTTATAACCGTTGACACTTGGAAAGATACTTAAATAATCAGTCGAAAATTGTTCAGCATTTTCATAAATGCTATTTTCAGATGAAAAACTATAATAGTTTAAACTCTCACTGTCGGCGATATTGCTAATTGTTTTATTCAATAAATCTGTTGTTGTTTTCAAAACATTATTTTGAAAATTACCCTGAATATTGATAGTATGAATTAAAGGCGCACTATATCCAATTAGATTGATATTTATATTAGGATTTATTTGTTTTATTTCCCTAACTATCTCTGTATAATTTTTTGACAATTGTGCAATTCTTGCTGAAATAATTTTATTATAGCCTACAATAAATTGATTTTCTTCTTTTTTATCTTTAAATTGTCTTAATACTAATGACAAAATTTCATCTTTCTTAAAGATATCATTAAATCCTAATGAAATGGTTATAAAATTTGATTCTTTAATATTACTAATAACCTTTTTACTATTCAAATTAGCATTATACAAACCTAATTTTTTATTTAGATTTATTACCTCATTAAATTCATTTAAATTGCTAGTATTGGTTGGTTTTAATAAATGCAATCAAGCATCAGTAGTAGAATAAGATAAACCCAGATTTTCATATCTATTTAATATTGTTTCATCATCATTGATTAGCGAGATTGAATTAGCTAAATATGAGGCATATGAAATTCCGTATACTTCATTATCTTCTTTGCTAAAAAAGTTATTACTATGAGCATTAAAACTATTATTATTTCCAGCCGCATAATCATCACCGATGGCAACATAATTTATTTTTCCGCTAACTGGTTTTTGAATATTTTTCTTTTGAATTTTAGGTTTTGCTTGATCTGATGCTTTTTTATTATCACAAGAAATAGAAGTAATTGGGATTACTAATCCAAGTGATAAACCAACAGTTATTTTAGTAACTTTTTTAATCATTTCTTTCGTTTTCATGAGAAACCTCCTAACCAATCGATACATCTTCATAGATATATTGATAGTATTCTGGCGCTTTTCTTCCTCGACCAAATATTTTGATAGTCTGAGGAATACCAAATTGCCCAATTATCATGATAAAAATAAGACTTAATTTGCCAGCAATATGCAAGTTGTGTGAATTTGAAGATAGTCCTGTTGTCAAACCAGTATTGCCAAAAGCTGAGCATGCTTCAAATGTTGCAAAAATAATTGGATAATTAACATCACCAATTTGTTTAGTTTGAGTCGGAAGAGTTGAATAACTAACAATTGATACAATAAATATCAAGACAATAGATAGAGTAAAAACATTGACTGCTTTAATAAGAGTTTCCTTACCAATTTGTCTCTTAAAGGCGTTAATTCTACTGCGACCAGTCATCATTGTAACTATGCTTAGAAAAATAACTGCTATTGTTGTATTCCGAATACCACCTGCAGTTGAAACTGGTGAAAAGCCGATAAACATAAGGATGCTATGTAATAAAACGGTTGAGTGTGTAAAATTATAGTAATTTACAGTCGAAAAACCAGCAGATCTAGTTGAACTAACTTGAAAGTATATAGCAAATAGTTTGTCGCCCACAGTTCCATATTCCTTTTGATATCAAAAAGTAGTTTCTGATTTAGAACTATATTCCAATATAACACTTATGCTAAAACCCAATACAGTAGTAATTAGATAAGTTATTATTGTAAATTTAGTGAATAAATTAAATCTATGATGTGGTTGGTCTAACTTGACTGATTGAATTTTTTTTCATATATCATAGATCACCGGGAAGCCTATTCCGCCAATCAAAAAGGTTATTATTGTCACTATTTGAAAAGCATAATCATTATAAAAAGGTTGTAAACTCTTATTTCCAAACAAGTCAAATCCTGCATTATTTATTGAGCTAATCGCATGAAAAATTCCATACTTTAATGATTGAAGAAAGTTATTATATGGTATCTCATTAGCCTTCAAAACGACTTTATTATTAAGCAATAAAGGGCTAGTTTCTTTTAACTCTTGTGTTATAAAATTTGAATTTGGTCTCAAATATAAAAGCATTGTAAAGATAAATGAAGCAACAGCAGTTGTAATAATTAAGAACGAAATTGCTATCTTAATCATCTTTCTTGTTTCACTAACAGTTATAGAACCTCTTTCTGTTTGAGAAACCATATTGCTAAAGATGTTAGATCTCAAACCCAATATAGATTGAAAAATGTAAATCTTAAATGTAAATATTCCAATTCCACCAACAACCATACTTAAGGCAATCAAAAACTGGCCAAAGGTATTAAATGTATCGGATGTGACTAATGGCGTTAGCCCGGTGTCGCTAAATGCTGATGAAGATACGAAAAGTGCATCTATATATTTAACTGGTTCCTTTATATCGGCCTTATGGGATATGTTTCAGAATAACAAAAGTGACATAAGAATAGTAAATAAGATATATATTATAAAAATATATCTTACCACCCCAAGCTTACGTAAAAATCTTAGGAAAATATTAGTTTTTTTAGGTATATGATGCTTTTTTATCATTGCTATATTATATAGCAAAAGGTAAAAAAATATATTTTTGGTGAAATTGACTAAAAAAATTTAAATGTTAAAATTTAAAAAGGCAACTTAAATTTAAAAGAAAAATTTAATAATTTATATCTGCAGACAACTAGATTGAATAGTTCAATCATTTGCTAGGGTTATCTTTTTGAAATTACTTTACTTTATTTAAATATAAAAGTCTTAAAATTTATTAGTATATGATTTTGTAATCATCAAAATAGTTTAGGAGAAAATATGAAACTTTTTAAAAAGGCAAGGGAAATTTGTGTAATCGGCATTGGCCGTTTTGGGCAAGCGGTTGTAAGAAAACTTCTTTTAGATAGAACGAACAATATTCGATTAGTACTAATTGACCAAGATGAAAAACACCTTCTACCATTTAAAGATGAAGTTGAAAACATTTACGTCGCTGATTGTGCTGATAAAAAAACTCTTGAATCAATTAATGTTAAGGAATTTGATGTCGTTATCGTTGCGACATCAGACAACATTGAAATTGTTGCAGCGCTAGCAGAAATAGGTGTGCAAACAGTAATTGCAAGAGCATCAAATTCTCGTCATTCACGTGTTTTAAAACAAATTGGTGTCAAGTGAATCGTTTCTCCAGAAGAAGAAGCAGGAACAAAAACAGCTATCCTAGTTTCGGATAATGCTTTGACAAATTTTTCGGAATGTATTACTGAAATTCAAGATGGATTTGTTAGCTCAAAAGTCGGGATTAAAAATCATGAAATAATTGGCAAGAAAATTAGAGAAACAGAATTTAGAAGCAAATACTCCGTATCAGTTTCATTAATTCAAAGAGGCGAAAGTTGATTTCTTCCTAGCGGCGACTTTGAAATAGAAAATGGTGACCTAATTACGTTTATTGGTAAACTTGAAGATATTATAAGAGTGACGGAATTTTGTACCAAATCAAAATAATCTAAATAAAATAAGGAGAAAATATAAAAATATGTCAGAAATTAATTTTGAATTAATTAACAAGTTTGAAGAAAATTATGAAAATAATATGAATAACAAAATTATTGAATCAGCCATTTTTAAAAATGGATTAAAACAAAGCTCAATAAACAATGAGGCAATAAAAAAACATAATTTTGTTTTTTCTCATGAAACAAAAGTAGGGAATATTACTAATCAAAAAGCATCAGGAAGATGTTGAATTTTTGCTGGCTTAAACTCTATTAGAACTAAACTAATGGAAGAATTTAATGTTGAATCATTAGAACTTTCACAAAACTATATTCATTTCTTTGATAAATTAGAAAAGGCAAATTTCTACTTAAATTGAATTGAAAATGAAGGACTAAAATTAGAGAATGAAGATCGCCTATTTAGATATTTTAACACTAACCCAGTTTCAGATGGTGGCTATTGAGATTTCTTTACAAATCTTATTAAGAAATATGGAATTGTAACAAAAGATGCAATGAATGAATCATTTAGTTCTGAAGCCACAAATGAAATGGTAGAACAAATTAATTGAAGATTAAAGGCTTATACTGCTAAGATGAGACAAACATTTTTGCAAACAAATGATTTAAATAAAGTTTCTTTACTAAAAGAAAAAGCACTAGAAGATGTTTATAACATTTTAGTAAAATCATTAGGTAAACCACCAAAGGAATTCAAATTCGAATATATGAATAAGGATAAAAAATATGTATCATTAGATAAAATGACACCAGTTGAGTTTTACCAAAAATACCTAAGCAAACATATTGAAACAAAAATCACTCTTGTATCTGATCCGAGAAATAAGTTTCCACATAATTCTGTCATCCAAGCCCCTCTATGCAATAATATGGTTGGCGGTACTCCCTTAACAATGATTAATATTGATATCGAGATAATGAAAAAAGTTATGATTAATCAAATTAAAGCAGGGGACCCAGTATGATTTGGATGCGATGTTTCTACATTTGGAAATAGAGAGGGCATCCTAGATTCCGAACTTTACAATTTTGATCTAACACTAACAAAAACGCCAGACTTCTCAAAAGCTGAAAAGTTCGAATCAAGAGCTTCAGTAATTGCTCATGCAATGAATATGGTAGGAGTAAACCTAGATTCCCAAGGAAAAGCAATTAATTGAAAGGTAGAAAATAGTTGAGGAAGCGATCGAGGATCAAAAGGTTTTTGATCAATGAGCGACCAATGATTTACTGATTATAATTACATGGCTATTGTTGATAAAAAATATTTAGATAAAGAAATAATTGAATCATTTAATAAACCTATTTTTACGATTTCTCCATTTGATCCACTATGTGATGAATAATTAATAGCAAAATACCAGTTTAATAGCTTGGTATTTTTTTCCTTTTGTAATCATAATATTTATTAATTAAATTATAATTAATAATTATTTATTAAGGAGTTTTATGATTTCAATTGATATGGCTAAAATTAATAGGTTTATAAATATATCCACCAACGCCATTAAAAAAATTTTACACCCAATTGAAATTGAAGAATATTTAAAAATCAGCGACTCTAAAAAACCAATATTTTTAGCAACCAGATGAGCATTAAAAGAGTGCATATTCAAAATTGACAATTCAATATTTAGTTTTAAAAACATACTAATCAAAAAAACGAATGCTGGAAGATATACATATGCCAATTACCAATTATCTACAACTAGTGAAGATGGTTATGTTGTTGCTGTTGCATTTAAATCCTAAAAAATAAAACAAGGAGAAAAACTTATGACACTAAAAACAAGAAAATTTCTTAGATTTATTCCTTTACTACACAACTTTGTGAGACTTTTGGCAAAAGCAAAAAGAAATAGAGCAATGCCAGATTATTATAAAGACGTGGAAAAACAACATTTTATCCACAAATATAGTTCAAATATTTTGCGACACCTGAATGTCGAGGTTGAAGTTGAAGGATTTGAAAATATTCCAAGTGGGCCTTGTTTCTTAACGCCTAATCATTCAACTTATCTAGATCCTTTAATTATTGCTTCAGCTTTATGAAACCATGGTAATGGCGAAAGAAAATCAAAACCAATGACATTTGTTGCTAGAGAGGAAGCTAAACAAAAGAAATCAATTTACAAAATTAGTCAACTAATTAGCACCTTTTACATAAATACACAAAAACCAAAGGAAGCGTTAGCAATTCTAAGAGATTTTGGGCAATATGTTAAAAAACACCAAACTTGTGGTGTTATTTTCCCTGAAGGCACTAGAACAAGAGATGGCAAGATAGCTCATTTTAATAGTGGTGTATTTCTAACAGCTCAATCAACCTACATTCCCCTTGTACCAGTAACAATAAATAATGCAGCTAATGCTCTTGATAATAAAAGACGAGGAAAGCTTGTTGTTAAGGTAATTTTTCACCCTTCAATAAAACCTCAGCAATTTCAAACATTAGATAAAAAAGATTTTGCTAACTGAGTTAAAAATATTGTTTCAAGCAAATATCAAGATCAAAATATCTCATCAGATGAAACCATAAAAAATACTTTTACAAAAAGAAAATAGAGAATAATCAATATTATGAACCATACAAACACACCAAAATCAGGTAAATTATCTTCAGAAGATGACAAAAAAATAAACACAAGTACCGAAAGCGATAAACATATTTTTAAACTTTCTAATTTTGATGGTCCACTTGACCTTTTAGTAACACTAATAAGAGAAAAGAATATTAGTATTTTTGAGGTAGATTTAATTGAATTGACTGCTCAATATTTGGAAATTATTAAACACATAGAAAGTTATGAAATTGATCTTGCATCAGAATATTTAGTTATGGCTGCAACACTAGTTCAATTAAAAGCAAGGATGTTACTACAAGACCCAGAAGCAGAAGAAGAAATCAAACAAGAAAAGAAAAGATTGCTTGAACAAATTGCGGAATATGAAAAGTTTAAGGAAATTTCCTCAATATTAAAAAAACAAGAAGAACAAAGACAAAACTTGTTTTCAAAAGAACCAGAAGAAACCGAGGAATTTGTTAAAGAAGTTGATTCAACAATTCTTGATGGACATTCTAATAGCTCGAAGTTAGTTATAACATTAAGAAAAATGTTTGAACGAACATATTCGGAATTAATTAGAAATATTACTATATCAACAGTTGCTGTAAATCCTGAGGATCAAAAAAAGAGAATAATCAGTCTTTTTGTTAATAAAAATGAGGTTATGTTTAATGAGATTTTTAATGTACCAACAATAGGCCATTTTGTCATAACAATGTTGGCCGTTTTGGATCTCGCAAGACAACAAATTGTTATTTTAGAACAAGATGTTGATGAAGGTATTATCAAATTTAAAAAAGGAATAGAATATGAAGAATAAAATAATTGAAGCACTACTATTCGTTCAAGGAAGTGAAGGATTAAGTTCGGAACAAGTGAAAGATATTTTTAAATTAAACACTATCCAAGAAGGCAGAAAAATATTAAAAGATTTCAAGACTTTTTTTAATAACCAAGATCATGGTATTAAGGTTTATGAATTCAATGATGTTTATAAATTTCTTACAGTTGAGGCTGTAAAGGAATATATATCTGAACTAGTTACAATTGTCAAGAAACAAAGACTTTCAAATGCAGCTATTGAAGTAGCTGGAATTGTTGCATATAAACAACCAGTAACTCGTTCAATGATTTCAAACATTAGAGGTGTTGTTAGTGACGGAATTGTTGCGAGTTTATTAGAAAAAGGAATTATTGAGGAGGTAGGTGTAGCTCAAACCCCAGGTAATCCCATCATTTATGGAATAACTAACAAATTTTATGATTATTTTAAAATTAAAACACTAGCTGAACTTCCTCCTTTTCCTGAATTTAGCCGCTACTCGAATATCGAAGAAGAAATGGCTGATGAAAATTTTGACTTATTTGATTCTCAAAGAGTCGACGCATCCAATAATGAATTATTTGTAGAGGAAACATATAATGAATAAATTTAGAGCAAAAAAAGATGATGTGGATCGTATTCTTTATAAATACATATTAAAAGTATGTGACAATATCCCGAAATCACGAATTGAAAAAATTTTCCGTGAAAAAGACATAAGAGTAAATGGAGTTAAAACTAACGATAAGCAATATAAATTACAGTTAGACGATGAAATTATTGTTTATGGAATTTCTGAAATTCAAAAACCAAAAAAGAGAAATACTGCAAATATTAATTTTAAAGTTATATATGAGGATAAAAATATTTTAATTGTTGATAAAGCAATAAACATCGCAATGCATTCAGAAGAAAATTGCCTAGATGACCAAGTTCATAAATATCTAAATTTTAAAAAAACTTCTTCTTTTGTACCGGCATCAATCGGCAGAATTGATAAAAAAACTAGTGGTTTAGTGGTATATGCAAAGAACTATAAAACCTTAGTAGTTTTTGATGAGTATCAAAAATATTTTGAAAAAATTTATCAATTTGTTGCAGACTTTAACGAAGAAAAGCTTGACATAACTGTACGCCTTGAAAAAGATATTAAAAATGAAAAAATGCGAGTAAATCCAGATTTTGGAATAAAAGCTAGAACCATCTTCTTCAAGGAAGGAAACCGTAGTTACGCTCAAATTGTTACAGGAAAAAAGCACCAAATCAGGGCTACTCTTGAATATCTAAAATCTCCAATTTTGGGAGATACTAAATATGGTGGAAAAAAAGCAAAAAGATTATATTTGCATTCATATTCAATAAAATTTCAAAATTTACCTGATGAATTTAATGAATATAATAATCAAATTTTTATATCTCAACCGCGTTGATAAAAAGGACCAAAAATGAACGATGAAGAACTAAAAACAATAGCAAATAATTTATTACTAGACCCATCTGATGAAGTTATTAATATGGCCAAAAAATTATTAGACTCAATTAACCAATCGCTAACTGATCTTGACGAAATAAATCTAGCCAATATAAAACCGTTATCGCATATCAACGAATCTAAAATTTCTTTTAATGATTTAAGAGACGACGAAATATGCGATTGCACTAAAATTGACAAAGAAAAACTTCTTAAAAACGCATATAATAGCAATGAAGATCTAGTTATTATGAAAAGAGTTGTTCATGAAGAATAAAAATATTCAAAATATAATTGATAAATTATTACAAGATGATAATAATGCTATATCCTACATTTTCAAAGATGCTAAATTAAATGATAGTAGTCTTCCACTATCCAATACAATATACACAATAAAAGATAACTATGCTGACATAAATGTTGAATGTAAAGCCTCGAGCTTGTTTTTGCGCAATTTCAGACCTGGATATAAAGCTAGTGTTATTAAATTGCTCGAAGAAAATGGGTCAACATGTGTTGCTAGAACAAATCTTGATGAATTCGGTCTCGGGGGATCGGGGGAGTATTCTGCCTTTGGTTTAATAAAGAATCCTTTAAATAAAGAATATCTAGTTGGTGGATCATCGTCAGGTGCTGCTGCTACTTTTAGTAAAGATATCGACTTTGCAATTGGTTCAGATACCGGAGACTCTGTAAGAAAGCCTGCTTCAAATATCGGCGAGATTGGATTTAAACCGTCATATGGAGCAATTAGTAGATATGGACTTTTTGCATTTGCCTCTTCATTAGATACTGTGGCTTATTTTACACACAACATTAAGGACCTAATAAAATTATCATCAATATTGTACAAGCAAGATCTGAAAAATGATTTAACTTCAATTGATCTTAGCTTTAAATATGATGAGATTAAAGAAGAAAAGCCAAAATCTATTGCCTATTTAGATTGTTTTGATAAACTTAATCCAGAAATTGCTAAATCATACAAAAACTTTCTTAATGTGATGGAAAAAGATGGAATTAAACTAATTAAAATTAAAGAAAATATAAAGCTTCTTAACTCAATAGATGTAGTTTACAAAATAATTGCCTTTTCAGAAGCATCTTCAAATCTCGCCAATCTTACTGGTGTTTCCTTCGGATTAAGAGAAGAAGGCAAGGATTGGATTGATACATTCAAAAAAACCAGATCAAAATATCTGGGCAAAATGGTTCAATCACGTCTAATTCTAGGATCTTTTTTTCTCAAAGCCAATAATCAAATTAGATACTTTGTAAAAGCCAAAAAGATGCGAAGAGTCTTGGTTGAATATTTTGAAAATATTCATAACACAGCTGATGTTTTTGTTTATCCTGCCTCTAATGATGTTGCTCCCAATATTAAAAATGGGTCAAAATATAAATCATATTTAGATTTTATTTTAACTTATGCAAATCTAGTTGGGAATCCATCATTAACAATGAAACTTGGTATTGATTTAAAAAACCATTTACCATTCAATATTGCTTTTGATACAAAAAGAAATAATGACAAAAAGTTATTTAGCCAAGCATTATATTTTGAAAAAAAACTAGGAGAAATAAATGGATAAAAATTGAGAATTAGTTATTGGTATTGAAATACATATTGAACTTAATACAAAAACTAAAATGTTTTCATCACAACCTAATCTTTATACATCCAACCCTAATATTTATGTATCGCACATTGATTTAGCATATCCTGGTTCATTACCGATCGTAAATAAACAAGCCATCATTAAGGCAATAAAATTGGCAAAAGCTTTAAATATGGAAATCGACCATAATATTCGTTTTGATAGAAAAAACTATTTTTATCCAGATTTAACAAAAGGCTACCAAATTACACAACAATTTAATCCAATTGGCAAAAATGGAAAAATAAAAATTAAAGTCAATAATGAATGAAAAGATATTGAGATTGAGAGAATTCACCTAGAGGAAGATACAGCTAAATCTCTTCATGAAGGCAATCAAACCTTACTAAACTACAATCGTTCAGGTATTCCGTTAATCGAGATTGTCTCTAATCCAGTTCTTCATAGTGCTAAAGAAGCGGTTGCATATGTTGATGCAATAAGAAAAATTGTGCTAGCTCTTGACATTTCCGATGCTAAAATGAATGAAGGTAGCTTAAGAGTTGATTTAAATATTTCTGTTAGAAAAAAAGGAACTAATGACCTAAACACAAGAGTTGAAGTAAAAAATTTAAACTCAATTTCTAATATTGAAAAAGCAATAGAATATGAATATAATTGGCAAACATCATGTTATGAAAGCGGCCAAACTTTCTCGCAACAAACAAAAAGATTTGATGAATCTAAACTAAAAACTATAACAATGCGTTCAAAATCTGACTCAATTGATTATAAATATTTTCCAGACCCCAATATCCCTTGTATCGAACTAAAACCAGAATTTGTTGATAGCATTGCCATTGAAGAACTACCATATGAAAGAGAAATGCGTTATCTAAAATATGGGTTAAATAATGTTCAAATTATGCAATTAATTGAAAATATGGAATATGCAAGTTTCATTGATATGCTCAACACAACAGATTTTAAAAAGAGCGTGAATATTTTCTTTGCCGAAATCGTTTCATTTCTAAATCAGAATAATTTGTCATTATCAAAGCTAAAACTAAATATTGATGTTATGTCAAAAATCATTCAATATACAATAGATGAAAAAATACAAAAGACCAGCATAAAAACCATCCTAAGTATTCTAATTAATCAAAACGAAAACAATGATATTGATGAAATAATTAAACAAAATAACCTTTTCATTGAACACAAGGAAATTTCATTAACAGATATTATTAAAGAAATTTTAAATGAATTCCCAACTTTAAACAAAGAATTTGAAATAAATTTCAACAGAGCTTCAAAATTTATGCTTGGCCAAGTAATGAAAAAAACTGCTGGGAAAGCAAATGCAATTGAGCTAAGCAAAATAATTAAGGATCTTTATGAAAAAAAGGAATAAAAACTTACTCCAGACCGGTTGAAATAATGATAAAAACCAAGAAAAAAAACTAAATAATAATGCTAATTCTATTTCAGCAAAACAAGTAATAAAAAATAAAAATAAACAAAACTTTTTTGAAAAGGCTTTAAAGGCGATTATATATGGGATTCTCTTTGTTGCTATTCCAAATTACTTGCGAAGTTCGAAAGTAAAAGGAAAAGAAATAGTTAGATCGACATATGCTAAAATAAACTCAAATGAATTTGCCTTTGTTCCAACAGGATACGCAATGTACCTTTTTCTTTCATTTATACCGACTCTAGGTTTAGTTATAGGAATTATTGGAGCAATAAATTCTCAGTTAGAGATTGTTATCAAAGTCACAATTCTAGGCCAGCTAATTCCCGGTATTGAAAACGTTATTCCGGCATTTTCAGAAATTTGAAGTAGCCCAGGCGGAATTGCTGCATTTATTTTTCTTACCATATCTATATTGTGAATATCATCAAAGGGCTATAGCAAATTTATTTGATCATTTGATGCTCTATACGAACAAAAAACTTCATCCTCAATGTGGAGAACACGAATCAAGGGATTTATAACAAGCATAATTATCACAGTATTACTCGTAGTTTTTTTATTAGTTACATCAGCTTTTCTTAACTTTATATTAAAGAATGTATTTAGTATTAATGTTGATCACACAACAACACTTAAAATGTTACCCTGAGAATTTCAACTTATTTTTTGAATTCCAACAGTTTTATTTTTACCAATAATAACATATGTAGCATTTTTATTTTTCTTTAAATTTGCACCTAACTTTAAACTAAAATTTTCACATGTAAATCCCGGCGCACTAATAGTAACAGTGCCAACTACCCTATACATTTTAATTTTTGGATCTCTAACCTCAGTATTTGATTATAAGAAATTTGGTGTTGTCGCATCATTTATGTATATCATTTTATTACTAAGTGTTATGTCATATTTTATCTACACTGGCGTAATAGTTAATTCTAGCTTTTATAAAACTTTTATTAATTTACCCATTCTCGAGAAAAATAAGTGATTTTCAAGAAAATATTAGCAAAGCATAACCATACTTTATAAGTAGTTTCAGAATATAATAATATAATTATTATTAAAAAGATAGCGAAGGAAAAGCATGAATTCAAAGTTACCAGGCGGCTTGAGTCATTATATTAGATGGCTAAGATCACAAACAAATATTTCATTCAAAAAATGAAACCCAAAAAGAATTGCCTTTGTGGGTGTTTTAATTGCTATCTCTGTTGTTTTCTTTCTAATTTCAGTAAGAATTTTACCAATTAGCGCCCTACCATCATTTAAATTTGGTTTTATAGGCCTACCAATAAAAATTACAGGTTTTATTTTCGGACCGTTTGTCGGAATGATCACAGGAGTATTGGCAGATTTCATTTCATTTGCCCTAGTTCCTACATATTATAGTTTCTTATATACTATTGCAGTGGCTATTGCTGGATTTATTCCAGGAATAGCATCATATTACTTTTTTAACATAAATGAACTTTTCTTTTCAAGAAACTACCGAATATATAAATATAAACAAATTGTAGAATTTTTTAAAATTCAATTTGCTGAAGCACTAGCAAAAGGGAATTCTGAAGATTTACAATATTTTTCAGAAAAAATTGCATTCTATGAAGTTAAAATCATTATTTTAGAGAACAAGCCAAGACCCACGGCAATGATGAATTTCTCATTTATTTCTACTTTAGTGCTATTATCCTTGCAAATTTTAATCATTGTAACTATATTTTCTAAACTTGACAATTCAATATTCGAACACAATCGTTTTGTTAAAAATAAAACATTTTATATTCTACTAACGACATCTGGTTTTATTGGAATGATTTTATTTGTTGTTATATATCGCCTTTTTGTGAGAAAAAAATACCAAACGTTCCTTGAGGTTATGGCTATTATTTCATTTAGTGCTCTACTAGAATTGGCAAACACCGTGTTACTCGCATGAGCCGATACTCAAACATTAAAAACTGATTTTTGAGTTAATTTTACTGGTCAAACATTAACGGGTCCTGTTAAGATTTTCTTTAATCTAGCTGTCATACTTGCAACATATAGAGTTGTTGCATCACTAGTTAAAACAAAGGAAGGTGACAGATTCTAATGAATAAGAAAAAAATTACTGGTTTTAGAGTTCAAGAACTAAAAAAAATAAATAAGATCAAAAAAAACAATTATTACTCATTCGAATATCTTATTAATGATTTAAATTTTAAGCTTTCTAAAAGCAGTATTTTAGGCATTATTGCCGATAATATTCAATCTAAAAAAAACATTTTCAATCTCTTGATAGATAGAGATAATAAAATCAAAGATTTTCAAGGATTTATCGAATTTAAACAAGATGATGAAAATTTCTATATGATAGATTCAAACCAAAATTTCCGTGATAATCTTGCATATGGCTTTGAAAGCGATGAGCTATTTGAAACAAAATCAGAAGAAACTGTTTTTGCTTATCTGAAAAACTATATAAAAGAAAATAAAGTTACTAGCTCATTTAATAATATCTTTAAAAATAGTTGAAAAGATGTCTACCAAGATTCGAGATACCATTTTAGATTAGAATATTCTAAAACAAATTACCAACTTCAATACTCATTAGAACCATTAGTAAATGAATTAAAATTAATACTCTCAAAAAATAATGCGCAAAATCTTAATAAATTAAATCAAAATGACCAAATTTTACTAATGCAAAATCTCTCAGGCATTATTCATAATATCGCAAAAAATATACAAAATCATGAGCAATCCTTCTTTACATATATAGAGCAAACAATAAAGAACTATGTTTCTGGAAAGTCGTTAATGCAATATAATGAATATAAAGAAGCCAAAACTAATTATCTTGAAATATGTTCCAAAAAAGACATAAACTCAAATCATGGTTTTAAAAGTAAATTACTAACTAAGATAAAAAAAATAATAGACAAATTAAAAGAAAAAAAACAAGTTAAAAAGGAAAATAATAAATATTTTTCTAGATTAAGAAAAAGCTTCAGCAGTGAAATTCTTTTAAATAAATTTCATTTAAAAACAAATCTTAAAATTGATTCTTTTAATCACTATTATGGTAGATATTATATTAATAAAATAATACAGCGTTTTTTAACAAAACATTTCTTTCTAATTTCGCTTCTAAATCGCACTTCCCTACTTTCGTTTATTGATGATTTATATGATTTGAGAAAAAATATAATCAATGAAATTAGTTTATTAGGAACTTACTGAACTAGAACACAATTAAAAAAGCAAATAAAATTAATTGCTAATTCAATGATAACCAACAATTTTAGTTCATTTATCGAAAGATTTAAATCGCTAAAAAATAAAAAAAATCACTCCCCAAGCTTATTACTTGTAGACAAAGAAGACAATAATGAGAAAACTAGTGATTATATTGATATTTCAACAATCAAGGAATACGAGTATAAGTTTGAAGAAAAACAGGCAGAATTTCATTGAAATGTTGAAAATATCGGTAAAAGTATTAGGGATGAAACAAAAAATTACAATTCGAAATTAGCAAATGTTTTTCAAAATAATATAGAAAATGCCAAAAAAATATTTAAAAATATAAAAGAATTATTAACCAACCTCCACTCATTAAATAAAATTGAATTTGAAGAAGATTTTAATCAAGAATTAACCTTTTTGAATCCTTTTTTAAGAGCATTTTTTAATCTAAAAGAATTAAACTTCTTACTTAATAATCTTTTTAATCAGTTTCTAATCTATAAAAGAATTTTTGAAACAAGTGACGCTGAAGAAGCGATGAAAAGAATTATTTTTAAATCCAATATTTATAGAATCCTTTTAAATGCAAACCTTTCGTTGGACAAACTTACAATGAAATTGTCTTATCTTTCTAAGGATGAAAAAATTGCTCTTGAGCTAAGTAAAATTTTAATCAACAATCCAAGCTTAATTGTAATCGGAAACAACATTGATAAAATTGATGCTAAAAACCAAATCGAAGTACTTAATAAAATAAATGAATACATTTTTGAACATGAAGCCATCGGGATTTACTTATTAAGTGATATAAAAACGGCCAGTAAGTTAACAACAGATTTGCAAATAATGATAAACTCGCGAATTATTGAGAGAGGTAAAACAAACATTGTTGTAGACAACCCGATAAATCCAGTTGTTAAAAAAATGTTAGACAAAAAAGATGATTACCTATTATCTAACTATGAAGAATTTATTGATAATATTGATGAAATTGAAAATATTTTTGAATATGAAATTGAACCAGATCATTATATAAGTTGCAAGTGAAATCAATTATCTAAATGAATAAACAAAGATAACACTCAGAATAAAAAAATAAGAAATATTTTTTCATTTGATCGCTCATTAAATAAGAATGAAAAAGCTATTAAGGATAAAAGAAATTACGATGAGGAGAAAATTATTGATTTCAGTATACAAAACATTGCTACAAATTTAGGAGATAACATGGATAAGAATTTTAATCACAAACTCGTTGAACAAGGACGCCATCAAAAGTGAATAGATATGAAAACCTTTTCAACACATGATATCAAAAAACCTCCTTTTACAATAATTTTGCCGCCTCCAAATGTAACTGGAAAGCTTCATATCGGGCACGCCTTAGATACATATATTCAAGATACAATTATTAGATATAAAAAAATAAAAGGATTTGATGTTATGTGAGTGGCTGGTAAAGACCATGCAGGCATCGCAACACAAGCCGTTGTTGAAAAAAGATTATCAGAGAGCGGAAGAAATAAATATCAACTAGGACGAGAAAAATTTATTAAAGAGATTTGAAAATGAAAAGATGAATATTCGCAAAACATTAATGACCAATGAGCAAAACTTGGATTAGCACTTGATTATAATAGCGAACGATTTACTCTTGATAAGGATGCATCAGAAGCGGTTGCAAAAGTCTTTATTGATATGTATAATAAAGGATTGATTTATCGTGATACAAAAGCAATTTTGTGGGATCCAAAGCTAAAAACCGCATTATCTAATATTGAGGTAATACCCACTGAAACTAATCAAAAAATGTATTACATTAAATATCCATTTAAAAATGATAAAAATAATTACTTGCTTGTAGCTACCACCCGTATTGAAACAATGTTTTCCGATGTTGCAATTGCTTTAAATCCAAATGATGAACGTTTTAATTCACTAAAAAATAAAACAGTAATTCATCCATTAACCAAAAAAGAAATTCCAATTATTAGTTCAGAAAGTATTGATCCCAATTTTGGGACAGGGGCGATGAAAGTTTCAGCTCATGCTATTGATGACATTGAAATTATCAAAAACTATGGTCTTAGCATCAACGAGTGTATTAACGATGATGGTTTAATGAACTCATTAGCGAAGGAGTTCCAAGGTTTAGACCGTTTCGAAGCAAGAATAAAAATTGCGCAATATCTTGAAACAAAAGGTTTTATTTACAAGACAGAAAATATTATTTCAAATATTGGTTATAGTGAAAGAACCAAAGAACCAATCGAAATATTAGTAAAACCACAATGATTTGTGAAAATGAATTCACTTTCAGAACAACTTCTAAAAAACCTAGATTCTATGGAAGGTGTAAAAATAATACCTAAACGATTTAAGGATAATCTAGTCAAATGAATGGAAAATGTTCATGATTGAACAATTAGCAGACAAATTTGGTGAGGTCATAGAATTCCGGTATGATACAAAGGCAACGAAATTAAAGTACAAACTGAAAAACCTGGTAATGAATGAATTCAAGATAGCGATGTTTTAGACACTTGATTTAGCTCAGCATTAGCGCCTTTTGTATTTTTGGGCTGACCACAATCATCAGAAAAATTAAAAAGATACTTTCCTACAAGTTTATTAGTAACGGGATATGATATTATCTTCTTTTGAGTATCAAGAATGTATTTTCAAAGCTTAGAATTTATGGACAAGATACCATTTAAAGAGGTTTTATTACATGGGTTAGTAAGGGATTCACACGGACGCAAAATGTCTAAATCACTTGGCAATGGTATTGACCCAATTAAGGTTATTGACGAATATGGATCAGATGTTTTGAGAATGTCTTTAATATTTAATTGCACACCTGGACTAGATATTAATTTTGGAGATGAAAAAATTCAAAGCGCAAGGTTATTTATCAATAAAATTTGAAACATTGGTCGCCTAATAAAAAATATTCCTATTAATATTAAAAGCGAGTTGCAATATGAAAAATTAGACAATTTCGATAAATGAATATTACTAGAATTTTTAAAAATGACATCTAAAATTGATGAAGCAATGAAAAACTATGAATTCACCGTTGTTTATAAACATATTCAAGAATTTATGATCAATAAATTTTCATCATGATATTTAGAGTTTTTAAAATTCAAAAAAAATGATTATTTTATTCATTATTTATTTAGAGAAATCTTAATAATGCTTCAACCATATATGCCTTTTGTTACAGATTATTTGTTTCAAGAAATATACAACGAGGAGCTTTGGGATAATGCACTTGCCAACTACACAATTGAAGATACATTTAATTCAAATGAAATAAACAACCTAATCGAACTAATTACCACGTTTAGAAAATATCGTGAAGAAAAACAAATATCTAAAAACATTACATTAAACTACTTTATCGAAAACTTCGATATTTCTGAAAATCAACAACTAATAATCTTTAAATTGTCAAATTTTGTTATCGGCGAAAATAATGACTTGTCTATCCAAACCTCCTTTGCCAAGGTCTTCATTAAACAAAGCAAAGAAGATAAAGAAAATGAAATTATTGAACTTAAAAAGTTAATTGAAAAAACGAAAAAAGAAATAGAATTTAATAAAACTTTTATTAATAACCCAAACTTTATGAAAAATGCTAGTGAGGATAAAATTAAAGAAAAACAAGAAAAACTAGCACTACACCAAAGAAATTTAGAAGTATATGAAGAAGAATTAACCAAGAAAGATAACTCATAATAACATTAAAAAACGCACCTGGTTTGTGCGTTTTTTCTTACTGAAATAGGGCTCTAATTAATAATTTTTATTTTTTTAAAAAATGCTCTTCTTATTGAATTAAGTTGAAACTCATCAATAATATTTGCGGCATCAAGGGTTAGCTCAACATTTGCTATATCTAATAAATTTAATTTAATACCTTCTAATTCAAAATTAGTAACTAATTTAGCAATATGTTGATCTCTGAATGCAATAGATTTATAATCAATGAATTTTTGCGCAAGCCTAGAAGATGATAAATTTTCTAGATTTTCATAAATATTATCAAGGGTTTGATATTGATCAAGAAGTTTTATAGCTGTCTTAGACCCGACACCCTTAACACCAAAAAAGTTATCGCTTGAATCACCTACTATGGCCTTATAATCAACTACTTGATTAGGGTTAATGCCATAAATTGATTTAAAATTTTTTGGCGTTAAAATAACAATTCCTTCTTTTGTTTTTTTAATTATTGAAGTATATTCATTAATTAATTGATTAAGATCCTGATCGGCTGAAAAAATTACCTTTTCAATCAAGGGATATTCAAAACATACCTTGGCAATTAAATCATCTGCTTCAACCCCTGTTTTTTCTATATTTACAATATTTAAAGATGTAAGTAATTTTCTTATTATAGTCATTTGATTATAAAATTCATTCGGCATTTTTGCTCGTCCTTCCTTATAATGCTCATATAAATTATGACGAAAAGTTTTTCCCACTGCATCAAATGCTATAAAAAGGTGTGATGGTGAATATTCTTCAATAAGATTAAACAATGTTCTAAAAAATAATAATATTGTACTTGTTGAAACGCCTTCTGCGTTTGTTAAATAAGTATTATTCTTATTTATTGCAAAATAAGAACGATACGTTAAATAAGTACCATCAATAATTAATATTTTTTGTTTCATTATTTAATTACCTCGTAATTTCTTAAAATAATTTTATTATCTAATTTTCTTATAAATTTAATTTTTACAAGCCTGCGTTTAAGTTTGGATAGCTCAGGATCAACTCTAAACATAAAAGCAACCACTTTAAAACTTGAATCTTGAAAATCAATTCTTTGATATTGTCTACCATTTTTATCATTTCCAACTATTACATTAACACATTGAACAATCATTACATACTCATTATTAGGTCTTGTATCTATTAATCTATTGCCGTCAATCTCGTAGTTTTGTGTTGTTGAATAATTGTATATTTGGCCAAGCAATTCAATTTCATTTTTTTCAACTATTTGAGTTTCATCTTCATAAACATTTTGTGGTTCACAATTAATGATTTTATCAACAATATCAACCGTATTTTTAAATAAATTTTGTTGTACAAAAACACTAGAATTCGAAGATGAATCAATCTCTTCAAGCATTGTTTTTTGACTTAATTTAAAATTTCGCAATGCATTAGCCTTAATCAATGTCTCTAATGTCGATTTACCAAATGTTTTAATTTTAAACAAGCTAAAATAACAATGTAAGAAATTTTTATATTGGCCATTTACTTTGCGATCATTAATAATTATCCTTATTATCTCGGGACCAATGCCTTTGATTAAACCTAATGGTAAAATTATTTTATTATCAGAAATTATTGCCTTATTTGTTGAAAGATTTATTTCTGGACTAACAATTTGAATGCCCATGGTTTTTGCTTCATTTGCATATTTTGAAATCGTCGCTTGGGCTCCATTTGAACTTGTAATGCATGAACTATAGAACTCTAATGGAAAATTTGCCTTTAAATAAGCCATTTTGAATGTTAGCATTGAATAAGCGACAGCATGCGATTTATTAAATCCATAATCAGCGAACTTTTCAATATTACTAAAAATTTTATTAGCCACTTCTAAACTATATCCATTTTTAGTTGCTTGTCCAATAAATGAATCCTTAATATCATTCATTTCATCAGCTTTCTTTTTTGAAATAATTTTTCTAAACAAATCAGCCTCTTCGAAAGTCATATTTGCTACTTTCTGAACTATTTGCATAATTTGTTCTTGGTAAATTATAATTCCATATGTATCTTTAACAATTTCATCATATTCCAACGAGATGCTTGGTATTGGTTCTATACCTGCTTTTCTCTTTGCATAGCTTGATACATAAGCCATTGGTCCTGGCCTATTTAATGATATAATAGCACTAATATCCTCAAACGTGCTTACCTTAATTTGCTTTAAGGCCTTAATCATTATAGGACTTTCCACTTGAAAAATACCGGAAGTATTTCCTTGTGAAAGAAGATCAAATGTTTTTTGATCATTATAATCAATAATGTCTCAATTGATATCCTTTTTTGTTTTCTTTTTAACTTCATCTTCAATTTGTTTAATTGTCGATAGGGTTCTAAGGCCTAAAATATCCATCTTTATTAAACCAAAATAATCAAGGTATTCCATGCTAAACTGCGTTTGTTGAAAATTATCAATATTTTTAAAAGTCGGCACAAGCTCCATTATTGGCCTTGATGATATTACAATTCCAGCGGCATGTGTTCCTGTTTGACGATAGAAACCAGAAATTCGAGACGTTTGGTTGATAACGTTCTTAGCAAAAGAATTATCTGTTGGCTTAATTTGCTGCAAAGCACTAATAAATGCCGTATTTTTATTTGCTTCTTCAAATAAACTTCTGTCATCAGACGAAATTAATTTTGAAACTTGATTTATTTTATCGGAAGATACATCTTTATAAGTTCTCAAAACATCTCTAATCGCAGATTTTTTACCTAGAACAGAAAAAGTTACAATATTAGCAACACATTCATACCCATATTTTTGTACAAGATAATTAATAATTTCATGTCTCTGGTCATCCTGAACATCAACATCAATATCAGGCATTGAAATTCTTTTAGGATTAAGAAATCTCTCAAAAATAAGATTGTATTTTATTGGATCAATTTCTGTAATTCCAAGAATATATGAAACCAACGAACCAGCTGCAGAACCTCTTCCAGGGCCAATTGAAATCCCTTTTTTTCTAGCCCAATTAATTCAATCTTGAATAATTAAAAAATAATCCTCAAATCTTAATTGTGAAATAATTTGAAATTCTTTTAATAGTCTATCCTTATAAGCTTGGTTTTCAAAAAGTGCCTTAATTTTAGTATTATTTTTAATTTTTTCTCATATTAAAAATTTTAGATAGCCTTTTGAATCAAGGTTTTGTTCGTTTTTAAAAAATGGCAAATTATATTTATTTTTTTGATGTTCAAAATATATTGACTCAACAAATGCATTAGTTCTATTTACTAATTTATTCATCAAGCCATCTCCATCATCAACATCAAAAAACAAAGTACCATCAAACAATATATTATTTGTCTTATTATTCATTTTATTCAGTAATTCTATAATCATAAAATCCTGAAAATCGACTGTGTTAAAATTATTTACAACCAAAATATTCTGAAAATAAGAACAAAATTCTTTATTTTTTTCAATATCTATGATTGTGAATCCTATATAATAATTCGATTTGTTTATAACATTTTTAGTTAATTTAAAGTAGCTTAAAATAGGGTTTTCTATAATAACAATATCATCTTCAAAATTAAGAATATCATTAAGATAAATTATTTCATTATTTAATAATTGATAAGATAGCTTTTTAAGGATCTCAAAACCTTTTTGATGCTTAGCAAACAAGATAAATTGGTATCATTGGTCATCAATCATTAGTTTTACATCAAGCCCGAAATTAGCCTTAATGTTATTTTCCATGCATTTTTTATTAGCTTCAGCTAAGCTAAAAAAATGATTCTTTTCTGTAAAGGCAAGATAATTTATACCACTATTAAGAGCTTGTTTTATTGCTTCATCAACAGTTATTGTACTTTCTAAAAAAGAAAACGTCGTATTAAGATGTAAGTTATTTAATTTCATAGTTTAATTATAAAATAATATTAAGTTTAATTTTAAATTAGAGACGTTGAAAGGATATAAAAAAATATTAAATAAAAATTCTATAATAATGATTTTTAAATAAAAATAATAGAATTCAACTTAAATCAAAAAGATATTTTTATAAGTAATCAAAACTAGCCATTTTTAACCCAAAAACAGTTATTTTTTTAAACATTTTCATGTAGAAAACTGAATTTTTTTTATAAATTTTTCTTAAATTTAGATGATAAAGGCTATTAACGATGTCTATAAATTACACTAAAAATACTTAGCCCCAAAAAAACTAATAAAAATGAGACAAAACATTCTCTTAGTCCCATAAAATAATTTTGCTATCAAGTAAAAATGCGTTTTAACATAAATTAATTTTATGCAAAAACAAATATATAAACAAGAGGGGGATAAAAATGGATCAAATTAAATTTTTGGTTGATAATTCAGCTGATATTTCTTCAAAAGATTTAATTAATTTAAGAACCTTCTATTCTCCTATTATTGGAAGTCTGGGTGTTGCTTTCTATCAACATTTATATGATTTATATAATATAAATAGACTAAAGAAATATGATTTAGCCAAAACTTCAGAATTTCTAGTTATGTCGATAAACCAAATAAAAGATGCTAAAAATAAATTAGAGGGTTTAGGTCTAATTAAAACCCTGCAGGACAAAGATGGCACTTTATTATTTAAATTAATAAAACCACTATGTGCCAATGGAATTGTAAAAAATTCCCTTATCGCTAATTTGTTAAAAAATAAATTAGGTGAAGTTTTATATAATAATTTAATTAAGAATAATGCATTTTATTATTATGATGAAACAGAATTTAATAATGTTTCAAAAAACTTTTTTGAGGTCTTTTCTAGTGAAAAAATTTCTTTGCAGCAGGAAGATTGCTTTGATTTTAAAATTATTAATGAACATGAATTAATTGAAGATCTCACTTCAGAAGAATATATTAGTTACCATACAAGAAAAGAACTCAGTCCATCGCAAATTTTGATGCTAAAAAAAATAAAGTCATTAAATTTTAAGGATAATGCTATTAACAATATAATAAAATATTCAATTTCTATAAATAATGCCATTATATGCAATTACATCCTAAAAATAGCCAATGACTTTGCAAGAAGAAACTTATATGATGCATATTTAATCGATAATGAATTATGTCAAGCTTCTCTAAATAGAAATAATAGCTATTCTTTATTTAGTAAAAAATATAATAATATTAATGATGATTTAAACGATGTACTAACATGAGATGACTAAAAGGAATAAATAATGGAGAAAAAGATTTTTGATTCAATATTATCACCTAATGAAAAAATAAATATTGATGAATTAAGGAATGAAGTTCTTTCAAAGGATTTTATTCAAGCAGAAATTAAAAGATTAAACCTTAATGAAAAACAAATAAAAAAGGGTATGGGTATCTTACAAAGATATCATGATTCAGTTATCAAAAATCATAAAAAGCCTGACTATAAGCTGTTTGTTGATATTTATGGTTTTTTGGCTGAAGATTATAGTAATGATAAGGAGATAATAAGAAGCCAACAACTAGAAAAATTCTGATTAACATCAATCACAGAGTTAGATCCAATATTTAAGAAATATTTTCAAAAAAATAACAATTCGTCTGATGTTGTTGCTTTAAAAAAAACAACAAAAATTTTTATCGACTCATTGCCTAAAACTATTGCTAGTGAAGATATTAGAGCTAAATTTAGAACAATGATCACCGGAAAAGGCGTTTTTGATTTTAACATTTGATTATGAGGAACCAATTTTACAATAAGCAATGATATTATTAAATATATAGCCCTAATGAATGTAATTAGCCAAGGCAAGACAGTAGCCTTTTTAAATGCTAATGAACTATATAATTTTCTATCATCAAATAAAGAAGAAAAACAATCAATATGTTATTATTTGAATAATGTTGATGTATTATTCATTGCAAATCTTAGTTTAGGTTTGAAATCCCAATGATTTTTTGACTTGTTAATTAACATATTTGAAACGCGTATACAAAAAAAATCACCAATTATTATTTCTTCAACAAAGGATCTTTTGAGTAAAAACACAAAATTACTAACTACATACTATTATTCAAAAGATAATGAAAATGATTTAGAAGAAGTTTTTAAGACAATGGTGGCTAATTTCTTTAAAAAAATTGTAATTTCATAAAAAATCGCTAAATCGCAACAAAAATGAGCCACCTAACATATATAATAGGTGGTTTTATTATGCGCGAAATAGAATTAAACTATTTTCAATTAAATAGAAAACAAAAAAATAGATGTTATAATTACATATTCCAATTTAACAAATAAGCAATTATCCTTGAAAGCAAAATGTTCAATATCAACCAAAAAAATATTAAAACAAAAATTAAAAAATGCTAAATTATGCAAAAAAGAGGTTAACTTAGCACATGGCAATCAACGAGGCGATAGAAAAAGATTTACAGTAATGATTTAATTATCAATTATCAAAAAAATATGAAAGCAAAAAATTAATTACTGGAACAAAAATAGCTCTTGTAATTAATATATGTCTTAGTGTTTGTTTTATGAGAGAATAACTAATGTAAAAATATCATATAGTCAATTAACAAGAAGACTTACGCAAAGCGGATTTCTAAGTGCTTTTGCTCATAAAAATACAATAAAAAGACAAAGAACTTTTGTAAAAAATATACCTTATAAGCCAAATATTTTGCCTAAAAAAGATTGCAAAACTAAACATAACCTCAAAAAGAAAATTAGTAAATATAGGCGAATGTGTTGAACTTGATGGATCTATTCATTTTTTGTTGATCAAACCTTATGAAGAATTGTTGCATGTAGCGATGTTTCAAGTTCAAAAGTTTTATCACTTTATTTTGATAAAAAGCGTAAATCAGTAAAAGGTTATTAAATTATTATTCAAAATATGATTAATAAATATGAGATACCAAAGATAATGATTAGTGATAATAGAATGAATTTTCATAAATAGTCTTGAATCTAGCACTATTTTGTATAATGCAGTCACAAAATTAGCTACTGAATTTATAGCAACATCAGTATCTAATGAAAAACCACATATAGAAAGTTTTTAGAGAATTCACATAATAGAATTCCAATATTTTTAAAAGATAGAAATATTAAAACAAACCAAGACGCTAATAAATATAGACACGAAATTATTGCAATGCTTAATGATATAAAAACAAGAAAATCAATTACCGATTCTGAAAAAAATGAATTTAGAAAACCAAACAGTGCAACTCTTGAAGCTTATTTTGATTTGCCAATTAAAAGACAAATTTTTAATGGAATTGTAACATTTAAAAATAAAAAATATATTCCTAAAAATGAAAAAAATCAAAAAATAAAAGTCACATCAAAAAATGATGTAACTTTTATGGTCGGTGCAGATCAACAATACTATTTTCACATAAACAATAAAAGATATAAAGCTTTTGAATTAAATGAAAATGACATTCAAATGTATGAGAAAATAGCATATAGTAAAAAGCTTCCTCTTGAAATATCGGCGGCTTAAAAAATGTAAAACACCAAAAAGCTAGATATTAGCGCAATCAAATGTTATCTAAAAAAACAGAAATTTTAGAATCTTTTGTTAAAACTGGTCTTATTTCACAAAGAGAAATAGATTTAATGCGATCAATTAATGAAGATTTATAAAAAAATAAGAGGAGATATAAATAAAATTGTAATTTTATAAATTATTCTATTCCTAGTAGAACTATTTTTTTATATTTTTTATTAGAAATTATGCAAAATGTATAATTAAACAAGTTCAAAATATTGGTGGCTCATTTTTCACGCTAATTAATGGGTTTTAAAATATTTTTTTAACATTTATTAAAAAATCCTTTATAATGATTACGTACAGAAATTTGATCACAATCTGATCTTGCTTAAGAATAGTATGTACTAAAATAAGGCTTTATGCCGAATTTACCGCCACTGGCGGTTTTTATTTTTCATTTATTGATTTTTATATTATTGATAATATAAATGCATAGATCAATTTATAAAATACAGTAAAGTTAAAGAAATATGATTAATATAGTTTTATACGAGCTTGAAATTAGTCCTAAATACATTGAATATCATTAGAACATGTTATGCGGCTAATGATAAATTACACATTATTAAGCCAATCGCTTTTAATTTGCATCCCGCATTAAATAAAAGGAAGTGGAGGTAACCATTTTTTAAGTGAAATACCTCATAAAATTCACAATAGTTATGATGATTATAAAAAGAAACATGGTAATAAAAATATTTTTTATATTACAAGATACGGGCCTAAAATTATGGTGACATTAAATTAAAAGAATAGTTAAATACACATGGTGATATTTGATTTATGTTTGTAACAGAAATTTTGGAAATATAAAAAAATAGAAATCCATAATTTGACAAATTTTGAGAAAAAAAGAAAAGGTATTTATATCGATATAACTAATGAAAAAATTAAAAATAAACCAAATCGCCATAAACACGATGTTAGCCGTTTTACAGTTTTTAAAATTAAAAAATCTATAAATTTTAGTGGGACATTTAATGCCTCGCACAAAAATAAAGGAAATAAATATAGACAATAGTTTGGTGATGATCTAGTAGATTCTGAAATTGAAAAAATCAGAGATTTTAGTTCCTTTGTTTTTGATCACCTACAGATAGAACTAGAAATGTTACTATGGCAGTTTATTATAGAACAAAAGGTCAATAATGTCTTTTAAAACTCTTACAGACCCACTTTAAAAAGGGGCATGCAACAGAGCACTTACACAAAGCAACTAGAAAAGAAGCTAAAAGAAACGCAAAAAATATTTTAAATAGCACGGTTTTAGAAACAATATTTTATTATGTAATAAATAGTAGTGTTGAAAAGTCTTTTAAAACTGCTCAATTAAATTATCTCATATTCTTTAATATAAAGAATATAAAACATTGAACAGAAATTAGTAAGATTGAAGACCAATTAATAGATTACTTTAATTCTATATCTCCGAAATTAAAAAGAAATAGCGATAAAA
>NZ_JBSQAV010000002.1:0-94443 GCF_053851515.1 Mycoplasma sp. 773 | reverse complement strand
TATAGAAGTTATCTAAAATAAAAAAAGTCGATATTCAGTTTTCAGGGAACAAAAAGCCAGTCTTGGCTTTTTTTATTATACTTTTACCCTAAACTTGAAGTAATTTTGTAAATTATTTTATAAAACTCAAGCAAAAAACAAAAAAGAATTAAATTTGAAAAAATCAGCATTTTTTATATTTCTAGCTCGAAAAGTATTTTTATTTAGTTATAAATAAACTAAATAAAATGAGGTAAAAATGATAATAAAAGATCAAAGAGTAAAGATTCCTAAAAAGGTTCAAATTATAAGAAAAGATGATAATAAATATGTATATTATGTCGCAGGAACAAAATATAAAAAAGATAAAAAATATAATATTGATAAGAGAGTAAATATTGGCAAAATAGATCCAAAAAAATGGCAACTTATTAATACCAAATGATAAGTATTTTAATTTTTTCGGACACAAAAATAACAATCATAGAAGATGATAAAAAAATATCATCCGTTATTTCTATCGGGCAATATTTGGCAATAACTAGAATTTTTAAAGATTTATATATAGATGAACAATTAAAAAAATATTTTTAACACAAAAAGCGAATTAATAAAGGCATTGACATTTTATTATATTGATGAAGAATCTATGGCTTCGCAATTATTTGAAAAGTGGCATATAAAATTTTTTCTGGTTTGTTTTCAATTCCTTCAAAACGATATCAATGCTTTTGCATAAAGATATAACAACAAAAAAATACTTGAATTTAATTATAGATGATCAAAACAATTAAGAACATATTTAGAATATTCGGATGACGCATATTTATCTGTCCGATTTAACGAACTTTAATATAAGCTCAAAAAACATGAAACATGCTGAATATGGAAAGCCAAAGGTTGATGAAAGACTGCCATAAATAAACTTATCGTATTGTTTAGATCCAAAGACTGGGTTACCAATTTTTTATGATTTATATCCCAAATCAGTTTTTGATGTAAGTTACTACAAAAAAATGATTGATAAAGTTTTAAATTTGCGTTATAAATCAGCAACTTTAGTATTGGATCGCGGTTATTTTTCAAAAGACAATATTGAAAATATTGCTTCTGAGAACATTGACTTTATAATTATGGCAGAAACTTATAACAAAAGATTAAGTAGTTTATTAAATAAAAACAAAGATAAAATATATAAAAATGCTGAAAATTTAATTTTTGAACATAAAGTTTTTGCTTGAAAAACATACGAGCAAGCTTTTACAAATTCAACAAACAAATATTTCGTTTATATGTTTTATAATGAACAAAAAGCATCATTAGAAGTTGAAAAATATAATACGGTTTTAAATATATTATCAAAACAACTTGAAAATATTGAATACTTAAATGAAGATATTTATAGAACATATGGAAATTATTTTGATTTTAAAGTGGATGAAGAAAGCAAAATAATTTCTTATGAAATAAATAAGAAAAATTATCAAGACGTGCTTGATAATTCTGGTTATTTTTGTCTAATAAATTTAGATTTGTGTGATTGCTATTCTCAAATCTCTTACTCAAAAAGTAAGCAGGAGATAAATTTGCGCAAAATTTACTATATTACTAGTTTAAACACGATTTTATTTATGTGCTTTTGATATTTCTTACTTGTATTTGATATCCTCTCATTTTTCTAAATTAAAGTCCTGAAGAAAATTAATTAATAAATCTCCGGCAGCAATTAAGTCTGAAATTGCACAAACACCTATAGGGCTATGTAAATATCTTTGTGGTAAAGAAATGGTTAGAGTCGCTGCACCACCATGAGCAAATTGAAGTTCATGAGCATCTGTTCCTCCTCCCATTGCAACAAATTTATATGTAGGTATGTTATATTTTTTTGATATGTTTTGAAATTCTTTAACTAATTTTGGGTCCATCATTGTACCACGATCCTTTATTCTTAGAGCAGCACCCTTGTATAATAAAGTATTTCCTGGGATTGTGTTAGGAGTGTCATGTGATGCGCATGTATCAAGAGCAATTGCTATGTTTGGCTTAATTAATGAAACACTAGTTCTAGCCCCTCTTGTTCCTACCTCTTCTTGCACTGTGCCAACTAAGTAGAGATCAACATCAAGATCTTTATCGTTGATGGCATTAGCAACGTATTCTAGAACAGTTATACCAGCTCTATTATCCATTGCTTTTCCGCCCAATAAATTAGGATCATTAAATAGTATAGTTTCACCTGACATGTATACTAAGTCACCTACGCCAACTCCTTGTTCTTTGGCATCTTCATCTGATTTAAAACCAAAATCAGCATAAATTTCATTATTAGAAATTGCTTTTGAAATTTCATTTTCTTGCATAATGTGTATGCTTGTGTGGCCAAAAACTCCATTAAAGGTTTTACCTTCCTCTGTTACTAATTTTGCTTTTGTTCCAATTACTGTTGATGGTCAAATACCTCCAACTGGAGATAAATAAAGTTGTCCCTTTTTATCTATGTTTCTAACTAGAAACCCTACTTCATCCATATGTGCAGCAATCATAACTTTTGGCGCATTAGGATTTTTTGATTTCTTTCTAAATATAACTGATCCAAGGTTATCTCTGCTAATCTCAAATTTTTTATTTCCTAGTGATTTTTTCAACTCATTAACTACAGGCTCTTCATAACGCGACATAGCCTCAATTTCCATGTATTTAATTAATCTTTGTTTGAATAACTCATTTTTATCCATAAATTTATAAACCTCTTTAAATATAAAAATAATATATAAATTTTATCAAAATAACTAAAATAACTAGTTTTAATAATCGATATGTGACCCTTCAATTTTGTATAGTTTATCTTTATGTTTTGATAAAAAAACACTAGCAAGCGTTGCTAGTGTTAAATTATTGTTTTTTAAATTCAATATAGCTTTGTTGTTTTGAATAGTTTGTAAAAGTAATTTTGAAATTTTTTTCTTTACTCTTGTTATCGAATTTGTAAGCCACATAAACGACTAGTTTATCTTTGTTATTTCTTTTCTCAATTTTGCCTAAAAATTCAACAGTGCTATTACCGCTTTTACTTCTTCAATCAATTATTCCACCCTTTTTTAGAAAAATATTTCTAATTTTGATATTAAATATCGTTGCATATAGGGCTTGATTCACTTTTTCTTTGGTTAAACCATTTTTATTTTTATTATTGAGTGCATTAATAATATCTTGTTCAGTATACATTTTTTTATAATTTGTAGTTTCATCTATTTGTAAAAGAAAAACTGGTTTAGTTGCTTCAACTTTAAGCTGATATGCTTCATTTATCTGGTTTACAAAATTTTGCATTTTTTCCACATAACCATTAGTTTTAGTGTAAAAATTATGGTCCGGTTCTTTCAACCATTCACTAAATTCATTTCTTTTTCTTAGAGTTTTAAATGCATCATCGCAGTATTTAACTAATGCTCCTTTATTGTAATTAATTTTTTCTAAGTCTTTAGATGATATTTTTTTATTTTTGCTAACATTAAAACTATTTCCAAAATCTTCAAAAGGTTTATACATGTTTGCTAGCATTATTTCGGTTTCGACATATTTTTTTACTGTACTAATATATTTCAACACTTGACCAACGGTTGTGCTATCATTTATTAATTTTTCAAAATAGTTTTGAATTTCAGTAGTTGTTGCAGATACTTCTTTTCCAAAAATTTTATTATCATATACAGGATTTATTTTTTGTGTTTCAGTACTAATTAAATTTCTAAATTCTTCTTTAATTTCATCAACCAATTTTTTTTTGTTAGGTGATTTTAGATTAGATAGCGGAACCAAATTATCATTCATATTATAAATTATATTTGATTCGCCTTTTACAGATTTAATAAGTTTAGTTGCTAATGCAGCAGGACTACTCAATCCTTCTTCATCATCAGAAATTCAAGGTTCATTATGTTCTGGTTCGTTTGGAGAGACTTCATCAGCGCCTTCATCTCACTCTCAAGGACTATTATGATTTGGTTCATGGTTTTCTCATGGTTCGCTTGATTCAGGTTCATTTGATGGGAATATATCTAACTCATTTTCGATATAGTCATCTTCTAGTGGAAAATCAAAAGCATGTTGTTTTCCGTCATCTTTGGATTTATCATAGTATTTATATCATTGTTTGTAGTATAAATTATCAATTGTTTTTTTGATTAATTCATTAGTTGGGTCACTAAAATCAATTTCAAATTTTGGTCCTTTAAAACCATTCAAAATATTTGAGCTAGTGTCTTGATCCTTTGGAAGATCAGGGATCAGATCTTTTGGTAATAAATTTCCAATCAATAAATTTTTAATATGTTTATTTTTATGTCTAATATCATTTAGAGTATCCTTTGGTAGAATACTTTTAATAGTTTCATAAACTGATTGTAAATCATTTTTTTGTTCTTTAACTTTAGGTTTTTTCTTAGGAGTATCAGATATTTTATCAGGGCTAGGTTTTGGGTTTGGTATATTATGTGTTTTTGTATTTACACATGAAAATGCAACCGCTGCGGTTGCTATTGTTGGTAAAAGACCTAAGAAAAATCAACTTATTTTTCGCATATTTTCTCCTTAGTATTAGGTTTTATTAATAAAAATATTATATTACATTATCACTATTTTCCTAGGTAAATAGGGTTAATAGTAACTAAAAAAGCAATTAGCAATAATATAAAGCTTTTTTGCTTACATTAAATTGATAACAATGCATGGTTGTTGCAAAAAGCATAAACTTAATTAGCATAGATTTTTTAGTTTAAATTATTTTATTTTTAAATTACTTCCAAAAATAAAAGATGGATAATTGATTATGTTTTCTCTTGCGTTTTTTTGCATTTGTGCTCAGTTTAAATGTCTTGAAAAATAATTAAATATATTTTTTCTATTTAGCAATCCTAACTTGCTTAATTGTCTCAAAATATGTCTTTGAGCTAAAATAATGTATAAAACTATACTAATTTTTTTGTTTTGTTATTCTAGCAAATTAATAATCTTATAAATAATATAAAAAATGAAGCTCCAAAAATTGAAATTGATTACAACGATCCTTCTAATGATGAAATTAAAAGAATTATTGACACATTTTTTAATAGATACTTGTATAACAAATACGATAAGGCGAAAGAAGGAAAAGGACAAAGATTTGGATTTTCAATAGATAATTCACACAATAATAAGGATATAACTATCCATAATGATAATTTATACGATACTGAAGTGCCGAAAGATGAGCCTGAGTTAAATGTTCCGTGAGATGAGGATGATGAACCTAGTCAAATGCAAACTAAACCAAAAACAGAATCTAAACAAAAACAAGAACAAAAAAGTGAATCAACATCCTCTAAAAAAGAAACCATCATAAATGAAGATACAAAATGAGGTGATCTTTACAATTTATTTTCAGGCGGAATTCAAGGTCACGCACCTATCATTGATATATATGACATCCCCGGCGGAAAGAAATAATAAAAAATCTGGATTAAATCCAGATTTTATTTATTATATTTTCAACAATTGGTGATGTAGTAATTTACAGCTTTTTGGAGCACTTCCCGGTTTGAGTCATGAGTAATGCGATTCACCATAGCTTCTTCAATTCCAACTCACTCAACTATTTCTATTTCTCCCGGCTTATTTTTTATATCAAAATTTTTTGGTTTTGCTAAAAAAAATATAACATCTTTAGTTGTGTTTTTGAATGGAGAATATGTTGTTTTTTCTTTAAAGCCATCAATGATTTCAATATCAACATTTGTTTCTTCTTTAACTTCTCTTAGTGTTGTTTCGATCTCTGTCTCATTTTTTTCCATATGTCCCTTAGGAAATGTCCAATGTCCGGCTGTTTGTTGAACAAGCAAAACATATAATTTAGATTCAATATTATTTAACACTACTGCGCCGCATGATTTAACGTATTTCATTTAAGATGCCACCTCTTTTTTTAATTGTAATATTTATTCCCAATATTGTAATTATATTTAAAATTAGAAGAGAATCAAAAATTAACTTGATTATTTTTAAATTCATGAATAAATTAATATTCTTTTCCCTACTATGTAGATTTTTTTGTAAGTAAGCATTTATTATAGCCTGGTGAGTCCCATTGATTAGAAATATTAGCAGAAAAAAAATTAAAATAAAAGCAATTAAAGCAATAACTAGACCGAAAACGGTTTTTAATAATTTATTATGATTAAGATTTTTTCTTTCCTTAAATATTGGCATATAGCTAAGGCTAGTTAACAACATAATAATATTTGTTAGTGTAATTATAGCTAATATTCCAATTAATAAATTTTTATTGATGTCTTTTTTTAATAATGCTGAAGCAATTATTTGTATAACGGATGCCAATAGAGCTACTATTACTAATACAAAGAATGTGTAGAAATTGCGCTTGATTTGTGACTTGATTAGGTTATCAATTTTATTCATATTTATTATTATATATATTAAAATAAATACTTTTTACTATTAGTTAGAACTTAGTAAATGTTTTTTAATTTCAATAATAATAGTTTGTTTTATGTTAACATGATTTTTTTAAAAAAAGAAGTTTTGATAATTTTTGCTTATATAATTTAATACAATAATAGCATAGAATACCTTTGCTTTTTTGATAGACCTTTAACTAAAGGTTATTGAGTTTTTTTAAATTTAAAACATTGGTATAAAATATATTATTTATGTTTAGGGAGAGTTCTGTGATCACAAAAAAATATTTAGCTCTATATCGTCAATATCGTCCAAAGACATTTGAGGAAATTTGTGGACAACAACACATAGTAGAGACACTAAAAAATATTATTCATGAAAACAAAATTGGCCATGCCTATCTATTTTGTGGTCCGCATGGTAATGGTAAAACTTCGACAGCAAAGATTTTTGCAAATGCTATTAATTGTATCCACCGTAGCTCAGAAAGTCCATGTTTAGAATGCATTAAATCGATTGATAATAATATTGATATTATTGAAATCGATGCTGCTTCAAATACCGGAATTGAGGATATTCGAGAACTTAAAGAGAAAATCAAACATTTGCCTACGAATGGTAAATATAAAATTTATATTATTGATGAAGTCCATATGTTATCAAAAGCAGCTTTTAATGCTCTTCTAAAAACTCTCGAGGAACCGCCAAAACACGCTATATTTATTTTAGCAACTACTGATCCTCAGAAGATCCCGCTAACAATATTAAGTCGTGTTCAAAGGTTTAACTTTAAAAAGATTGATAAAAAAGTATTATTTAATCAGCTTGTTAATATATTTAAGAGAGAAAATATAGTAGCAAAGGATGATGCCATTAAGTTAATTGTTGATTTGGGTAATGGCAGTTTTAGAGACACGTTAAGTATTGCTGATCAAGTCGCTATTTATTGTGCAAATGAAGAAATAACTAAAGAAGCAATAGAAAGGCTCTTCGGAATAGTAGATTTTCAAAATATCTGATACTTAATAAAATGTATATGTGCCAACGAGCATAAGCCCTTAATTGACAAGTTTAATTATTTGGTTGAAAATGGCGCTAGCATTGAAAAAATTGTTCTGCAAATATTTAAGGCATTTAAAGACTATATAATTATGAAAAAAACTCATGACGAATCATTATTAGAGTTTGCTAACAAACAGCAACTTAGTGAACTTGATATTGATGATGAAGCTTTATTTAAATATATAGAATTAATTCAAAGCGCAATAAGAGATTCAAAAAATTCTGATATTCCCAAAGAACTTATTGATCTTTATTTATTAAAGATGTCTTCTTATAAGAAAAATAATTTAAATGATGGGATTATCAAAAAAAATATTGAAGATAATAATTTTTCATTTAATAATAAAGAAAAAGTTCATCAAGATAATTTGAATAATGATTTCCAACTGGTTGATGACGAAATTGCTAATAATGATAATCATAAACAATTTAATTCAATTTTTGATCTTAAAAGCATTTCTAATCAATTTGAAGCTCCTAATGAAATTAGCACACAATCAATCAAAAAAGAGCTCAAAGATGTTGGAATTGAAGAAATAAATGTTGATCAATTGCTTGAAAAAACATCAGAAATTCTTATTGTAGAAACGGCCAAGGAATATGAGAATTCAGATTTATTAAATGATATTATTAGTGCCGAGTATAATGATCTTGCCCCTTCTAAGACTGTCGAAATCCTTAAGGCAGAGTTAGACCAAGATGAGGTTAATTCACTTGTTTTTATTTACCAATACGTGCGAATGAAGATTTATAATTACGATTCCAAGGCTAAGACAGATATTGATACTATGTATTACAATATGATTGAAAGAAGAATTAAGAAGGAACTTGGATATTTGATTCCCTTGTTGACAGATTTTAAAATATTTTATAGTATTGATGACCTCATTGTTTTAAAAAGTGAAGACATTGCAAGGGTTCATCAACTAAATTTAAAAAGAACTAGTCCTGATTTTATTGAGGCTGTTAATAGCATTTTTGGCAGATACACAAATGTTGTTGCAATAACGCGTAACCAGCTTGATAATGCTATAAAATATTGTAAAGAAAATTGAGCAAGCAAAAAAGGTGAAGAAATTAAAATTATTAATTTGCCAAATTTAGATAAGTATAAAAATAAACAAAATCCCAATGTAGAATTTGCTAAGAAATTATTTGGCGATATTGTGAAGACATAAGGAAATTAAAAAAAGTAAGGAGAATTATTATGAACATTAATGAAATGTTAAAGAATGCAAAGAGAATTCAAGGAGAAATGGAAAAGGATGAGCAAGCTGTTGCTCAACAAAAGTTTGTTGTTGAAAAGCAAGGAATCAAGGTTACAATGAGTGGCCAAAGAAAAATTACAGAGATTATTATAAATGAAGCATTAATAGATCCTGAGGATCCTGAATTAATACAGGATTTAGTTATGCTTGCAGTTAATAAGGCTCTTGAAAAAATTGAAGCTGCATATGATGAAATTGGGGCAAAGTATTCAAATAGCGGGTTACCATTTTAATGAATTTACAACTTAGAGATAAAATCGTTGAAGCTCTAAAAATGATACCTGGTATTTCAAAAAAGCAGGCAGGCAAAATTGTGACTTATTTTCTTGAGGTTAATCCAGAATACACAAGTACATTGTTTTTGGATATTATAGACTTACAAAAGCAAACCAAGAAGTGTACACAATGCTTAGCATATACTACTAAGGATATTTGTGATATTTGTTTAGATAAAAAAAGAGGTAAAAAACTTTTTGTAGTCCAAGATAACAATGATATTGAAAAAATTGAGCAGTTGGACATTGAAAAAGGCAAATATTTTGTTTTTAATGAATATATCAATACTAAACAAATTAGTAATGAAACAACTAAAAAAATCAACCATTTATTAAGTGTAGCATCAAAAAATGACGAAATTATTTTAGCTTTAAATACTGATATAAATGGCCAAATAACAATGAAATTTCTTGAGAAAAAGATACGAGATGAATTAAAAAATAAGGATCTGTATCAGCTATCTGTTGGTATTCCTTTTGGAATGTCAATCGATGCCGCCGATCCGATTTCGTTAAAACAGTCAATATTAAACAAGAAAAAGGTGTAGGAGTATTTATGGGTCGAACAGGTAAATTTATTGCTTTTGAAGGAATGGACGGATCTGGAAAAACAACTATTATTCAAATGCTAAAGAATGATCTTATTAAGGATGGATTAATTGATAATTTTGTATTTACTAGAGAACCAGGATCTGCTTTTTCAAAAGAGGCTGAACACATTCGACAATTAATTCTTGATAATGAAAATTCATTTAGCTCGATGGTTGATGCTTTGCTTTTTGCGACAAGTAGACGCCTAAATCTTGAAAAAGGTATATGGCCTGCCTTGCAGGAAGAAAAACATGTAATTACAGATCGTTATACAACATCATCATATGTTTATCAAGGAGTTTTAGGTGAGGCTGGCTTGGAAAAAGTAGAAATAATTAACCAAATAGCAACAAATAAAACTGAACCTGATTTAATAATATTTTTTGATCTTGAACCCTCTGTATCAGTTGAAAGAATTACTAAGATGCGTGAAGGAATGGATAGATTCGAGACTTCTGATGTATCATATTATTTTTCTTTGCGAGAGGCTTATAATAAGGTTATTGCAAAAAACCGCTCTAGATACCGCGTTATTGATGCAAATTGTTCTATTATTGATTTATATGAGAAAGTTTTAGAAATTCTTAAAAAAGAAAATATTTTATAATGATTGATTTTGTTTTTAAAAAAATAATTGATAACTCTCTCTTAGAGCAAAAATTAGGGCAAGTTTATTTATTTTCATCAAAAAATATCAAAAGTTTTGATGAATATTTTTTATATTTTATTAATAATGTTAATGGTGAATGTTTTGAAAAAATTAGCGACATTAAACTAGGTGATATTTACTTTTATGTGGATGGAAGAAAAAATACAATTGGCAAAGAAAATATTCTTGATGTTATGAATGAAACAACTGAAACATCGTTGTTATCTAAAAATAAGAAAAAAATACTAATAATTGACACTGTTGAAAATGGTACACAGCAATCACTTAATAGTCTCTTAAAGTTTTTAGAAAATCCACCCCAAAACACCATTGTTTTAATGTCTTGTAATTATATTTCTCAGGTTATAAGTACAATTAAATCACGTGCATTCATTATTGAATTAAATAATACCTTAAATACAAGAGATATTAATGAATTTAAGCCATTTAAGAATTTTTTTGTTCATACAAATAGTGAATATAATGAAGACATTATTCCTATTTTTACAGAATTAAGCAAGTCAATAGTTAATTCCAATAAAGAGCCACAAAAATTATTAGTTAAAATTATTAGTCATTTTAACTATGATAATAAGGAAGTAATCATAAATTTTATGATCATGGCATTTATGGATATATATAAAGTAAAAAAAGGATTTAATGATTTACTAATCTTGAATGATTATAAAATACAACCAACATCATTTGATTATGTTCCTATTTATAAAATATTATGTGTTCTTCAAGAAACTAAAGTAAATCTAAAAAATGCAGCAAACTTTAATCTACAAAAGGCTATTTTATTGTTGAAATTAGAGGAGTTCTATGGAGTTTAAAATTTATATCGTTGGAACCCCCATTGGAAACTTAGAAGATATAACTTTACGCGCTATTAGAATTCTAAATGAAGTCGAAATTATCTTGTGTGAAGATATAAGAGTAAGTAAGAAGTTATTAAATAATTTTAAAATAACAGGCAAAAAATTGATTTCTTATCATAAGTTTAATGAGAAAGAATTGGCCCCCCGTGTTATTTCCTATATATTATCTGGAAAAAAAGTTGCTTTAATTTCTGATGCTGGTATGCCTTGCATTTCTGATCCTGGTTTTAATTTAATTAGTGAAGCGAATAAAAATGGAATTTTTGTTGATGTTATAGGGGGAGTTACTGCCTTTACTCATGCATTCATAAAATCTAACTTTGGATCTACATTTAACTTTATTGGTTTTTTGAAAGATAAAAGTGGCGAGAGAATTAATCAGTTAAAAAAAATTAATGAGGGTGTTTATGTGGCGTATATATCGCCATATAAGCTAATAAGTACATTAAAAGATTTTGATGAAGTTTTTTCTAAAAAAGTTGATATTTACTTATGCAAAGAGTTAACCAAACTTTTTGAAAAAGATTATCGCGGGACTCCAAATGAAATTATTAAATTATTAGAAAATGAGCCAATTAAGGGCGAATATGTAATTGTCTTTAATATTAAAAAAGAAAAGCATATTAAGATTAATAAATATGCAAAAAAATAAAAACCGGAATTTTCCGGTTTTTAAAAAATTATTTATTAAGAATTAATTCTTTGATTTAGCAATAAATGCATCTAAACGGCTAGCTTTTCTTGCACCATTATTTTGGTGTAAAACACCCTTTGAAACAGCTTTATCAATTTCATGGTGTGCTTTAGCAACTAATTCAGCTGCTTTTTCATCTTGTGATGTTGCTGCTAATTTAGCTTTTTTGATAGCAGTTTTTACAGTTGATTTAATAGCTGAGTTACGTGCGTTAGCTTTTTCGTTAGATAATATTGCTTTTTGTTTTGATTTAATGTTTGCCATTTTTTTGCCTTTCTTGCTAAAAAAAATAATTAGCATACTAATTTTACATAAAAACGCAATATTTTTTTGTATTTAGTTACTATTTTTGTTTTTTGTTACTTTTTTTAATAATTACACATTATTTATTTTAATTTATTAAAATATTTTTATATGAAAAGCCCTAATATGACTGTTTATAGAATAATAAATAAAGAAAAATATTTAATAAAACTTTATTATACTTACGATAATTCCTTTTTGCTATTGCAAGAAAATAATTATTATGTTTTGCAAGGTTCAATTATAAAATTATGTTCTAAGGAATGTTGAAGATTTGTGGATGAAACAATATTAAAAATAACTCAAAAAATTAATATTGATAATCAATATTTTCTTGGTGTTGATTATAATAAGAAAACATTTTATTACTTAGGCAAAAAAGTTAATTTTAAAATAAGAGAAAATCTTATCATTTTTGATGATGAAAAATTTGAGTCAATAAAAATCTCTAAAAAAATAACTCCTTTATTAGCTGAAACTTATGTAAATGATCAATTGAATAAAAAACTAATTGTCGTATTTAAATTTTATGCTGATGAAGCATATAAAAAAATTGTTGGTGAAGAATACAATCTAAAATTTATTGTTATGAAAAAAAATACTTCATGAGCTTCAATAAATATAAGGACGCATAGGATAAGCATATGCAATAAATTAATTCATTTTAGTGAAGAAATAATAAGATATGTTGCCTATCATGAGGTCTGCCATATAATTCATCCAAATCACTCAAAAGCATTTCGGGATTTGTTAGAATCATTTATCCCCAATTTTCGTGAACTTGATAAAAAACAAAAAAGACACATTTTAGTCTAAGGAGAAATTTATAAATGGAAAAACAAGCTGTGGTGTTGTTGATTGTTATTTACACAATGTTAGCAATAATATTAATCATTGACTTAATTTTTATTATAAGACATTTTAAAAATAAAAAAAGAAGTGAAATGCAAAATGAAGAAAGTGAAATTAATAAAGTTGATCTAAACACCGAAATTAAGAAAATAAGTAGGTTTATACCTAACACGAAATATATAAAGGAAGGTAAATATAGACCTGAAAAATTTGACTCCTTTATTAGTGGTGCCCTAATCATAAATAGCTATGGTCTTTTTGTTATTAAAAATATAAAAGATAATGCTATGCTAGTTGAAGGTGATTATAATAATCGTGAATGGTTTTTGACTACGCCCAAAGCCAAATATTGTATTAATAACTTATTTTGGGATTTGAATAAAAATATTGATAATTTACTTCCTTTACTTCCTAATAATCTTCCAGTGATTGGCATTTTAATATTTGAAGACATCGATAAAATTGATATTAATAATTATCCAGGATATTTAGGCTTCTCTAAACTCAAAGATTTATCAAGTTTTATGAATGATGCAAAGCGCCAATTAAAGCCTATAATAACTCCTGAAAATGTTGAAAAAATTGTTGAATTATTAAATAATAAACGTCTTGAATTTTAGTTTGATGTTCTTATAAGAAGTATTGCTAAAACATTGCTTGTTTATTGAAAATGATTGCTTTTTTAGTATTTAGTATCTTAAAAAAATAAAAATTGTTTATATAAATGAATTAAATTATTTTTTTTGTCTATAATTAAAGCATAATATTATATAAAATATAAAACAATAGAAAGGAAATAATGACCAAAAGTAAACTAGAAAGATATTACATTTCTGAAAAGATTGGTGATGATAAAAAAGTGTCATTTAATTTCAAAAAAGCAAATCAAAAAATTTCAGGTAATTTTACTGAATTTGTTGATGCTGTTTCAGAATTTATTAGAGTTAGTGAAAAATCAAAAAATGATACTCGTGTGTGATTTCATCAAGACGGGGCCTACCGTGGAAGTGTTGATATAAAGAAAGCTCGTAACATAATTGAAAAAATATTAGAAGTTAAAGTTGAAAATGAAAAGGCTATTGAATATATTGAAAAGGAGGATTTGGTGGATAAACCAATGCCAGTTAAAAAGATGAAAACTACCCCTATGATCGATTTAGAAGCAGAAGCATCACAAACAACTTTTTATGTTGAAAATATTGAAACAAGAAAGGCTTCACAAGTTTCGGCTCTTGATGTTAAATCATTTTCAAAATACATAACAATTATTGAAAAGGTTAAACAGTTAGGCAATACATTAGTTGTTTCATTTCATTTAGAAAACGAAGGCAATTCATCAATGACTCACGAATACATTATTACAGGTTTTGCTGAAGAAGCAATGAGCTCATGTTCATCATGCAAAGCAATGCCTCACAATAAAAAACTTGGTTTATGACGTGAAAAAAGAGCTTTCCTTGCTTTATTCACAATATTAACATTATTAATTATTGTTAACATTATTTTAATTGTATTACGTGTAAAGGCTATAATCTAAATTAGATATATAAAAAGTAAAAATTTTTAAAAAAGTTAGGGCTACCTAACTTTTTAAATTATTTTAATTCGCGTTTCAGCATTGATAATTTGGTTATAAATTCTTCTTTTGAATATATTTCGGTTTTTTCGCTGCCATATTCTCTTACAGCTAATTTGTTATTTTCAACCTCTTGGCGTCCGATAATAACTATAAATTTAGATTTTTGAATTTGTGCATCGCGAATTTTTTTATTTATTCTTTCGTTTCTTAAGTCAACATTAACATTAAAATCTAAATCCAAAAATTCCTCAAATAGAGATTGACAATAATCATTTAAATCACTTACAATTGGCATTATTGTAACTTGTCTTGGACTTAATCAAAACGGTAGAATACCTTTGGTTTGTTCCAATAATGTAGCGATAAATCTTTCATAAGTTCCAATTAAGCCACGATGAATTAAAACAGGCGTTTCAAATTCTTCATTATCATTAACAAACTTCATGTTAAATCTATGAGGAAGCAAGAAATCGAGTTGAAGCGTTGACATTGTTATTATTCTATTTAACGCAGTTCTGACTTGAAAATCGACTTTTGGACCATAAAAAGCTGCTTCACCTATAAATTCCTTGTATTCAATGTTTAATTCCCTTAATACTTCACGAAGGTCATTTTCGGCTTTGTTTCACATTTGATCATCCTTAAAGAATTTTTTTTCATCATTTGGGTCTCTTAAAGAAAGCGAAACATGGTCTATTTCAATTTTAAAATCCTTGAGTGCCTGTAGAATCATTTTATAAAGGTGTTTAAATTCAGATTTAATTTGGTCTGGTCTAACAAAAATATGTCCTTCGGTTAAATCCATAGATCTAACTCTTTCTAATCCAGAAAGGGCACCTGATTTTTCATAACGGTACAACCTAGATTGTTCAGAATATCGTATAGGTAAATCGCGATATGAACGTCTTGTTGAATTAAATAAGATTATATGATGCGGACAAGTCATAGGGCGTGCCACAAGAGTTTCATTATCCATCAATATAGGACTAAACATAACGTCTTGATAATGCGATCAGTGACCACTTATTTCATATAATTTTTTTTCTCCAAAGTGAGGAGTTAAAACCTCGGTGAAACCAAATTTTTTATCTAACTTTAAAACATATCTTTGGATTGAATTGTGAATTTTCATTCCATCCTCGAGTCAAATTGGGAAACCTTGGCCCGACAGTTGACTAAACATAAAAAGGTTTAGATCCTTGCCTATTTTGCGGTGGTCTCTTTCCCTTCTTTCTTTTAGAATTTCTATGTAATCATCAAGTTCTTGTTTAGTTTCTCACGAAGTACCATAGATTCTTGTTAACATTTTGTTATTAGAATCACCCTTTCAATAGGCCCCTGCAATTGATAACAATTTAAAATGCTTAATTTCTTTAGTATTTTCGATATGCCCACCGGCGCAAAGATCTGTGAATAAAATTTCATTAGTTTTTGGGTGTTTGAATTGAAAGAAGGTTATTTCTTTTTTTTCATTTACGAATTTATCATATAATTCTTGCTTGTAGGGTTGATTCTCAAAAGAGAAAAAGTCTTTTTCGACTTTTTTCATTTCATAACCTTGTTCAGCTAGTTTTTTCATTGTTTTTTCAATTCGAGGTAAGTCTGATTCAAAAATTGGATTTTCAAATTCAAAGTCATAGTAAAAACCCTCCTCGATAGCAGGACCAATTGCCAGTTTTGTATTTGGATACATTTTTAAAATTGCTGCAGCTAATAGATGACTAGTTGAGTGATTTAATTTATTATTTGATTTCATTATTTAAACCTAGTCCTTTCATAAATTTTTTAAGAGTAATTGAAGCAGTTTTTGAAGCCTTTTGTGCTCCCTTTTTTGCTTTTTTTTCGATATCTTTTATTACTTCATTGTATTTTGTTTGAATTTTAGTTAAAAAATCTTTAACTAAGATGCCCACTTCTTGCTTTAATTCACCATAATTTTTTTCTTTGAAATGTTGTTCAGCTTCCCTTAAGTCTATATCTTTAAGTGAAGAATAAATTGATAATAAATTTTTAATGCCCGGCTTATCGTCTGAGATGTAAATTTTTCCTTCAGAATCAGTAACTGCTTTCATTATTTTTTTATATCCTAATTCAGGATCGTCCAATAAATAAATTGCTGATTTTTCATTTGCATCTGATTTTGACATTTTTTTAGTTGGGTCAACTAGTGACATAATTTTTGCCCCAACTTCCGGTATATATGGCTCAGGAACCTTGAATTTAATATTGAATTTATTATTTAGTCTTTGAGCTATATTTCTTGTTAATTCAACATGCTGCTTCTGATCAATTCCGACAGGCACTAAATCAGCATCATATAAGAGAATATCAGCAACCATCAATGTTGGATACATTAAAAGTCCTGTTGGAATTGTTTCCATACCATTTGAACTTTTTACTTTTTGAGATTTATCTTTAAATTGAGTCATTCTGGATAATTCACCAATAGTTGTATTTGTTAAAATTAACCAGTTCATTAAACCATGTTCCATAACATCTGATTGAAAAAAAAGGGTCGATTTTTCAGGATCAATTCCACAGGCAATAAATAAAGCGTATATATTTTTACGATTTTCTTCAAGGATATGTGGTTCAATAGGGAGGGTTAGAGCATGGAGATCAGCGATAAATATATAGCTATCATAATTTTCTTGCAATTTAACCATATTTTTTATTGCTCCAATATAGTTTGCTATGGTTAATTTTCCTGTAGCCGTAATTCCACTTAAAACTCTTTTTTTGTCCATTTTGTGCCTTCTTTTTTAATAAATTCTTGTATAAATTTTATAACTTTTTTAAAAATATCATATTAAATAATTTATTATTTAATAATCCAACATTATAACTTTTTTATGCTTAAATTAAGTTGAAAAAATAATTAATAAATTTTATTTGATATCTTTGTTGAAAATTACTATTAATTAAATGTTTTTTTGATATTAATTTTAAATTAAAATATAATTTAAAAGTAGAAATTTTTAAGTGAAAAAGGTGTTAATATGAACCCAAAAAACAAATTTTTATATATCTTTTTAATCATAGTTACTTTTGGATTTATTTTAATTTATTGAAAGAAAAGATTTAGACAAACCAAACCCAAGAATTATCTCTCAAAGGAAACTAAATTAAGTTTTAATTTTGATGTGTTTGTTTCGCTATTAGGTGGAAAAGAAAATATTAAATCGGTATCAGCTACACAAAAAATTTTAAAAATTAATTTTTTTGATAAGACCAAGATTGCTATACCGCAATTAAAAAATCTTGATGGTATAACCGGAGTTGCAATTCAAAGTAAAACTATTTCTTTTGTAGTCGGTAATGTAGCCAAACACATAGAGCACTTAATTAATGAGGTAAATTAAAATGAATAACAATACCAAATATCAAATGTTAATGGCTAATCTGCTAAATATTGATACCTTTGATTCTTCATTGTACAGTTCAATTGATAACGAAAAATATTTTGATGTGTTAAAAAATTTCGGTGAAGAAACCTTTGATCATATATACAATAATTTTAATATAAATTGCACGATTTCTGATATTGCAAATCGGATGATTGCAACAAAGGTTTATGAAGCTAAAAATAAGAATGAAGTAATTGCTATTTTTGAAGACTATAATAAACGAATACCAGAAAATTTATTTAAGATGCTTGGTACAAATTTTGAAAAAGCAAAAGCCATTATTGTTGCTAGTCAGGAAACGGAGTTTCAAAAATCAGTTGTTAAGTGAAAGAAAATTTTAAATAAAGCGCAAAATATCAATATTGAAACCAATATTTGGCCCTTGCATATAGGCTTTTTCTATATATCAATAAAAACAGAAAATAAAACAATTTATGCTCCATTATTTTTTAAAGAGATATTGGTTGAAGTTAAAAATTCATTGGTTACCTTAAGTTCTAGTTCTGACATAAGAGTAAATAGCAAGCTAGTCACGTTTTTGAATCAAGAAGGCTTTTCACTCAATGTTGACTCATTTGATTTTAATAACCTATCAATTCGTGAAGTATTTGAAAGTTTTAAAAATGCTTGAAAACCACTCTTCAATATGCCCTTAACTTTGAAAGAAGGTATTAAAAATTTAACAATTGAAAATATTGAAAATAGCTCAATAGAATTTTATCCCGGAATAGTTCTTGGTTTTTATAATGTTTCGTCGGGATATTTGTGAAATCAAATGAAAAAAATTATTGAAAATGATGAGTTCGATGAGATTTTAAATCCAAATTTTAATAAGAATTTATATCGTGAAAAGGTTAATAGAGTAATTTTTGATAACAAGTTTAAGCTTTTTAAAATTCAAGAAACTAATTTTTCTCAGGATGTTGCAACAATCTCGTCACTATATCAGGATACAATTATTTGAGGTCCCCCTGGGACAGGGAAATCACAAACTATTTCTAATTTAATAACTAATATTATGACAAGAGGCTACACCGCTTTAGTTGTAAGCCAAAAGAAAGCGGCATTAGACGTTTTACGTAGCAGGCTAAAAAAGCTTTCTATTTTTTGCTTATTTGCATTAAATGATAAAAATCTGAGACCTGAGAATTTTTACAAGCCATTGCGTGAATTTATTCATTTGTTAGAAAATTATGAAAATTCAAATGTTGAAGAAGGTCTTAGTGTTTTTAGTGATGAAGATGAAAGTTATGTTGATAATGTAAATTTAATTAAGCAAACTAAAAATATAGATAATATCATTAATTTTTATAGCGCGGTAATGAATGGTAATTTTAGTGTGCAAACATATGAAAACCTTAAAAAAATGGATCATAATCTTAAATATAATCAATGTTGCGAATTTAGTGATAAGAAGTTAATTATAAAAAAACTATATGAAAAAAATTTTAATAAGAAATGCACTATTTTTAGTATTATTCCTAAAATAATTAAAAACATGGCGGAAATAATATTGAATGATCAAAGTTTAATGACTATTGATATTGATGAGGCGCTTAAATATGTAAATCTTGTTTCATTTGAAGAAATTACTAATTTTGAAAAACAATATAAAAAAATTCTCAACAAAAAAACCAATTATTTAAATGATGATAAAAATATTGTTAAGATGCTTCTTGAAAAAACATTTGATCGGATGACCAATTTTAGTGATGAGCAGAAAATGCAATATACTTCCTTTGCTATGGCTATAAGAACTGGCCATTTAAAGCCTTACAAGTTTTTTCACAAACATAAGGAGATGATTAAAATATTATTTCCAATAATTATCACTACTCCTGAACTTGATTTGTCGATGTGATCTAAACAGGAATTTGATTTTGCTATTCTTGATGAATCATCGCAAATGTTTATTGAAAAGGGCATTCCAATTTTATATTTAGCAAAGCGAAAAATTCTTGCCGGTGATAGCCAACAAATGCAACCCACAAGATGATTCTCTGCGACATATAGTTTTGATGAAGAAGATGACTTTGGCAATATCGAATCGTTGCTAGATTATGCTAGGGCAAGAGGTGTTTATTCACTGCTATTAGATAAAAATTACCGTTCTAAAAAGGCGACATTGATGACTTTTTCATCAAAGCATTTTTATGAATCAAAACTTGATGTTATTGATAACTATGAACTATCAGTTTCTAATGAAAAAGCAATTGAGGTTTTTCAAGTTGATGGAACTTGGGATAATAGCATGAATGTTGCTGAGGGTGAAAAGGTTATTGAATTATGCAAGCAAAATCTTGAAAAATATAACAAAATAATCATTTTAGTTTTTAATGTTAAACAACAAGAATATCTATTTAATAGAATATTCGGAAATGATCCAGAATTAGAAGATGCTCTAAATAGTGAAAAAGTTGTTTTGAAAAATATTGAAAATATCCAAGGCGATGAAGCTGATTTGGTTATTATGTCAGTTGTGTATGATAAAAATACTGCTTTATATAACACATACGTTGCAAGAAAAGGCGGGAAAAATGCTCTTAATGTGGCAATATCACGCGCTAAAGAAAAGGTCTTTGTTGTTAAATCGATTTATGCCGATGATATTGAAATTACAGATCGATCAACAGCTGACATGATAGTATTTAAGGAATGATTAAAATTTCTTGACTTATCAATTGATGAGCAAAAAAATTATTTAGATGAGGTTGAAGATTTTTTGGCTACTAAAATTATTTCATTACCCGAAGATATTAAATTTAAGGTTGATGTACTAGATGAACTTCGCAATTTTATTAATGACAAAAACCTTCAATTTCAGACAGATTACTCTGTTGGAACTAAAACCATCGATATTGTTTTAATTAATAAGCTTAACAACAAGCTTATTCAAGGATTTATTTTAGATAATTTTTTATATAAGAATGATTATCGTAAATATCTTATTTTTAGAGACAATATTAAGTTTCTTGAATCTAAGGAATATCCAATTATTACTATTTCTGAAATTGAATGGCCAATTATTAAAAATAAGATATTTGCATATTTAGAAGCATTGATATCACAACAACAAGTAGAAAATCAAGCTATTATAGAATTACAAAAAAATAATATGTATGAATTAAAAGAATATAAAGAAGTTAATTTTATTCCTCAATCTGGAGAAGAAGATATGAATATAGAAACTAAACTAAAAGATAATAATATTGTTAGCTTGAAAGAAAATAATATAAAAACAGGTGATGAAACGGCAAAAAACAATGATCATATTGATGACGTCGATGATTTTTATGTCGCAGAAATGGATAATCATAATCAAATAGCGGTTGAAATTGATGAATTCGAAGAACAAAATAATTATTTGGAAATTCATCCAGATGAGACAGATGATATTGACTCTCTTACTGATGATTTTAAGGTAGAACAATTTAAGCAAGATGATTTGGAAGTTGCTCAGGATAATGAAGATTATTCTTCCGATGTTATTATGAATTTAAATGAAAATACACATGAAGAATTCGAAGATAGCGAAGTTTCATTAAATAATTTATCATCTGATTTTTTGGAAGATGATACCTATATAATTGATCAAGAAAATGATGAAACTATCTCAAAAACTGAAATTAATGATTTTAAAATAAATTCCAACAAGATAAACAATAAAACAGATGAGTTTAATAATATTGAATTATTAGGATTATCTAGTGTTGAAGAAAATGATTTTGAATTTGAAGAATTAAAAGAAACTAATGTTAGAGCAGATCAGGAAAAACAGGTTGATTTTAAAAAGATAGAGAATACACCGGATAATATAATTGATGAGTTTGGTTTAGTTGATACTGACGAAAAAACAACGGAATTTGAATTTGGGGATTAATGAAAAAAGATAACAAAGATTTGGAATTTGATTGGGTTGATTCGATTGACAAGGATGTTAGCTTTGAAGACCAATTAAAACATAAAAAAGTTGCTCAACGTCTAACGAAAGCAAAGAAGATAAGAAAAATATTATTTTGATCACTTTCAGGTGGTTTGCTTTCTTCTGTTATTATTGCAACAGTCAGTATACAACTTACAAAGCCTAAAAAAGCACTCATTTACTGGTTTAATAGTGTTAAAAAATACTCATTTAATTTAAATAATAATAAAAACAAAGATGTTAATATAAAAATAAACAACGATATAAAAATTGATGGCACTCCAGAAAGTGTCATGGCTAAAATTATTAATAATAGTGATTCCGATAATATTAGTCTTTTGTTTAAAAAAAATGTTCAAAAAGAAATAAGTGAATATGCAATTTTTGAAAATAAAAATTCTAATGTTAAATGGAAAATTGAATTTGAAAATTTTGTAATTGATACATTATCTAAAAATACATTATTTGTTGATCTTGTTTTTAAACATCAAGAAGGGACAAATACTGAATTTGTTATTAGAAATTTTCCTATTTATACAACATTAAAAACAAAACAATTCAATGAAGAAACAATAAAGAAAAAACAAGACCAATTTGATAGTAAATTTATTGAATCAATTAGGAATAAGGTCGCTTATAAGTTGCTTTTACCTATTGATGTAAAAGATAAATTTTCTAATGAAAAAATTAATAGATATAAAGCGGAATTTAGAAAATTTATACAAGACTTTAATGATAAATTTTCTTCTATTAAAAATGACTCATCAAAATTAATTGATTATTCTTGAGCTTTTGGTGAACCACATAAGATAAATAACGGCATTGAACAAATGACGGTTGTATCTAACTTTGTAACAGAAACTAATAATTTTTATTCCCCTATTTTATTTACATCTCCAATAAAAATTGAGGGTTTTGATAATGAAGATTGAAAAACATCAACACGAATAAAATTTAAGGGTAGAATTATTACCTTATCTACAAATAAAGAGAAACTAGGCAGATATCATTCTCAATATGGCATTTATATCGAACCTAACTATGGCAATAACCAAAAGGAAATAGAGTTTGATGTTCCATTATTTTTTGAAAAAGGTTAATAAGAAAAATAGGTTATTATCTAACCTATTTTTCTATTACAAAACTTGCAAATCTTTGTCTTTTGCTCATGGGCTCTTTTTATTTATTCTATCTATAAATAATCCACCTTGTAAATGGTCAAATTCATGCTGAAATACGATTGCGCTATAGCCACTTGCTTCAAATCTTTTGTATTTCTTTTCCATATATGAATATCCATCAAAAATAACTCTTGCATATCTAGGGACTAAGCCTTCCTGATTTGGTCAATCTTCGCTAACACTTAGGCATCCTTCACCTTCTGATAAGGCAATTTTATGCTCTGAGTGACCAATAAGTTTTGGGTTTATTATGGCATCATTAAAAATCACATTGTTATTATTATCAACTATCAGAATATAAAATATGTTTTTTGGTATTCCATATTGAATAGCTGCGACACCGACAGCTGGTCTAAATTTTGTATTTTGTTTTTGACTATCGCTGACATGAAAAATCATTTTTTCAATCAAATCAATATTTTCTTGTGATAAGGGAATTTCTACATCTTTTGATTTTTCTCGTAATATTTTTTTAGGTAATTGCACTATACTAACATCTTCAAATTTAAACATAATATAACATTATAAAATATTTAAATATAAATAATAATTATTTTTGCTATTATATAATACTAATTATAGTTATATTTTAAATTTTTGTATGGAGACATTTAGATGGACCTCGAACCTTGACATTACGCTTTATTAATAATTTTACTAGCCATATTGCTCGTTTGTTCTGGAATTTTTTCCGCAACTGAAACAGCATATACTTCTTTAACCAAGGCCAAAATCGAGACAATGATTGAAAAGAATCAAAAAAGATATAAAATAATTCTAAAACAGCACAATTTCTTTAATAGAACACTTGGAACCATTCTGATTGCTAATAATCTGGTAAATATTGGTTCTTCAACATTATTAGTTTATCTTTTAACACAAGCCTTTGGAGCTCCTAAGGCAGGCTTGGCATCAATTATTTCAACAATTGTAATGACACCAATTATTGTTTTATTTGCTGAAATATTGCCAAAATTGGTTGCAAAGCGCTATCCAGAAAAAACCGTTAAATCATTTTATTGGTTTATTGAAATGTTATATTGAATATTTATTCCCATAACATATCCTATTTCTAAAATTGGAAAGAAGATTTATATTACCAATACTGAGGAAGATGTTAAAAACTTATTAAATATTGCACATGATGAGGGTGTTTTGGAATTTAAAGAATCTGCAATGGCCCAAAATGTCTTAGATCTTGATTCAACTAAGGTTTCACAGCATTATATTAAAATGAAAAATGTGGATTTTATCAGTTCTAAGGCTACTATGCAAGAAGCACTAAAAATGTTTAGAGAAACTAATTATTCACGAATACCAGTTGAAAAAGATGGTAATTTAATTGGCATATTGTTGCTTAAGGATATATTTTTTCTTAAAAAAGGAAATATTTTAAATTATATTAAAACTGTTCCTAAAGTTTCTGCTAACTCAATCTTATCATCAGCACTTGAAAAGTTGAGACAATCGCGCGCACAAATGGCCTTCGTTACCGAAACTAACAGTGATGATAAACCAATAGGTATTATTACTATCGAGGATATTCTTGAAGAAGTTGTTGGCGAAATATATGATGAATATGACAATGATGAACAAATCTACGAAATTAGTCTTGAAAGATGCGAAGCTAAGGGTTCTGTCTTAATGAAGGTTCTATGAAAACAATTGGAGCTTTATGAATATCTCGATTATCAATTAACTGATAAGGAAAAGAATCAAACACTTTCAAGTTGGATTGAGTCAAAAAAAGGTCATTCATTAAGAAAAAATACCAAATTTGAACTTGAAGACAAAATAACATTTTTGGTATTAGAAAAGAAGTCAAGAGAAAAAAAATATGATTATTTCGAGATAGATTGAAGCAATTAGCTAAATTTAAAAATCCGGAAACTAATTTCCGGATTTTATTAATTAATATCCCATAGCTTCTTCATATTCATCGAGATTTCCATAAAATAAGAAACTTGATTTTGGTTTTATTTCAAGAATAACATTCGCGCATTCTTTAATCATAGCACGATTATAGGTTGTAAAAATGCATGAGCTCTTATATGATTTAACGCCTTCAATTAAGCTATCAATTGACTCCGAATCTAAGTGATCAAGAGGTTGATCAAAAATTAAAAAGTTGCTTTCTTCTAGCATCAATTTAGACATCATTAACCTAACCTTTTCTCCCCCGCTTGTTACTTGGACGTTTTTAAAAACACTATCATTAGAAAATAACATTCTTCCCAGAAATGCCCTCATTCTAGCATCACTGTTATCTTTTGTTTCTTGTGTAGTGTTATTTAATGGCCATTTACTTAATCAATCAATAATGCTTTCTGATTCATTAAAATATTCTTGATTATTTGAGGGAAAATAGTTAGGAGAAATAGTTATACCTCATTCAACAGTCCCGGAGGTTGGCTTTCTTCTATTCATTAATATTTCAAGGAATCTGGTTTTAGCAATATCATCATTACCTACGATAACCATTTTATCACCAGGTTTTAAGGAAAAAGTTACATTTTCAAATAGTGTGTCTCCATTTTCATTTTTATATGTTAAATTATGAACATTTAAAATTTGTTTTCCGGGCAATCTATTTAGTTCAAATTTAATATATGGATACTTTCTTGATGAAGGTTTTAGTTCATCAATTACAATTTTTTCTAATAATTTTTTCCGGCTTGTTGCTTGTTTGGATTTTGAAGCATTGGCAGAAAATCTGGCAATGAATTCACGCAACTTTTGTGCTTGCTCTTCTTTTTTTAGATTGGTTTTTTGTTGCATTTCAACTAATAATTGACTCGATTGCTTTCAAAATGAATAATTACCAACAAATAACTTCGCTTCTGAATAGTCGATATCAATGATATGGGTACATATTGCATCTAAAAAGTCGCTATCATGACTAACAACAATGACAATATTTGGATAATCCATTAAGAAGTTTTCTAATCACTTTATAGTCTTTAAATCTAATCTATTAGTTGGTTCGTCCATGATCAAGATGTCTGGATTTCCAAATAGGGCTTTTGCTAATAAAACTTTAACTTTCTCGTTTGCTTTAAGATTAGACATTTGCATATTTCATTTTTCAGGTTCAATACCTAAATTTGAAAGAAGAGTTTGGGCATCATTTTCAGCGTTTCATCCGCCCATTTCTCCAAAAAGTTGTTCTAAGTGGCTTGCCTTTTCATAATCTTCCATTGTAGCCTCAGGGTTTTCATAAATTTTATTCTTTTCAATATTTATTTGATAAAGTTCCTTATTGCCCATGATTACAACATCGGTAACATTAAAATCATTAAATTCATCCTGGTTTTGGCTCAAAACACTCATACGAGCATTTTTTTCTTTAATAATTTGACCCTCAGTTGCCTCGATCTCGCCACTTAAAATTTTTAGAAAAGTAGATTTTCCTACACCATTAGCCCCAATTATTCCATACACATTTCCAGGCAAGAATTTCAGATTGATATTGGTAAATAATTTTTTATCTGGAAAGATTTTGCTTATCCCACAAACATCTAGCATAGTAAACTCCTTAAAATATATCAGTATATAACTAAAAAATTTTACTAAATTTTGTAGGTTTTTATATTATATTGAAGGCTCGGATTATATAAACATGATTTATATTGCTTTTTATATTAAAACTTAATCTTTTAATAGACTTTTTTAATTATTTCATAGTATTTTATGTCTTGCGAAATATTAATAAAATTGGTTTAATTTATTGCATTCCTGAAAAGTCTTACATTTATTTGCAATAAATAATTATTTTTTTTAATATCATCAAAGATATTTGTTTATAATTTATTAGGTATTATTTTAAATGCATCCTTAGCTCAGCAGGTAGAGCAAGGGACTCTTAATCCCTGGGTCGTGGGTTCGATCCCCACAGGATGTACCATATAAAAATACAAGGCTAATTGCCTTGTATTTTTTTAATTACCTTCATGATCTATTTCTATTTTAATTTCATTGTTTACAATTGATAGATAAATAATCGAATCTTCTTCTATTGAGTTGCGTAATATAAAATCTGCAAGTTTATTTTCGATATTGTTTTGAATAAATCTTCTAATAACTCTAGCACCAAAAGCTGTGTTATATGACTTATCTGCAATATACTCGATAACTCCTTGATCGTATTGCAACTCAGATTTAATATTTATCGAGATACGGTTGGCTAGTTTTTTTAATTCTAAATCAACAATTTCTTTTGTGACTGAGTTACTCAATTTATTGAATGGAACAATTTCATCAATACGGTTAATAAATTCCGGCTTAAACTTAGTTAACAAGATTTTTATAATTTCATCCTTGCTAGGCATTTTTGTCATAATTTGTTCTGACCCAATGTTTGAGGTCATTATAATTATTGTGTTTCGAAAATTTATTTTTCGACCTTTATTGTCGCTTAGTATCCCGTCATCCAATATTTGCAAAAGAATATTTAGAACATCAGCATGAGCTTTTTCAATTTCATCAAATAAAACTATTGAATAAGGGTTTTGTCTTACCTTTTCTGTTAATTGACCACCATTATCATCATATCCAATATATCCTGGGGGTGAACCGATTAGTTTTGATATGCTATGTTTTTCCATATATTCAGACATATCTAAACGAATAATATTGTTTTCATTGTCAAATAGATTGAATGCTAATGCTTTAGCAAGTTCTGTCTTTCCTACACCTGTTGGCCCTAGAAATAGAAATGAACCAATAGGTCGATTAGGATCATTAATATTAGCTTTAGCTCTTTTGATAGCTTCGGAAACTAGGTTGATAGCATTTATTTGCCCCTTAACCCTTAATGCAAGATTTTCACTTAATTTAAGAAGTTTATTTTTTTGCTTTTCAAGCAATTTTGTTACCGGTATTTTAGTTCATTTGCTTACAACCTCAGCAATTTCTTCCTCATCAATTGTTTCTCTTATTAAACGATTTGGCAAATTGGTTAGTTTGTTTTCAACTTCTTTTTTTGAATCTTCAAGTTCTGGTAATAAAACATACATAACTTTTGAAGCTTCAAGGTATTTGCCTTCATTTTGTAATGTGTTTAGCTGTCTTTTTAAATCTTCAATATTGTCTTTTAGTGAGGATAGTTTAGCAATTAAATTTTTTTCTTCTTCTCATTGGCTAGACAGCTTTTTATGCTCTGCCTTGATTTTTGTTAGATGTTCATTTATTTGTTTTATGCGGTCATTATTGTTGTTATTTTCTTTACCAACAGAGTTTTTTATTGCTGCCTTTTCGATCTCCAGTTTAGTTATTTCATAATTTAGTTTTTCAATTGGCTCGGGAATATATTTCATTTCTGTTTTAATAGATGCTGAGGCTTCATCTACTAGGTCTATTGCCTTATCAGGTAGAAAACGATCTTGGATATATCTGGCCGATAGGTTTGCTGCGGCTACTAGGGCCTCATCCTTGATTTTTACCTCATGAAAAGTTTCAAGTCGTTCTTTGATTCCTCTTAAAATGGTAATGGTGTCCTCAATAGTTGGTTCATTAATAAAAATCTTTTGCATTCTTCTCTCGAGAGCAGAATCTTTTTCAATGTGTTTTCTGTATTCGTCGAGAGTGGTAGCGCCAATTAGGTGTAATTGTCCTCTTGCCATCATTGGTTTTAACATGTTACCTATATCCATACTACTATCACCTGTTCCACCAGCTCCGACGATCATATGAATTTCATCAATAAAAAGAATAATTTCGCCATTAGAATCTTTAATTCTTTTTAAAATAGCTTCAATTCTTTCCTCAAATTGACCTCGAAATTGTGTTCCTGCAACAATAGATGAAATATTAAGCTCGTATACTTTTTTATTTTTTAAATTCTCAGGCACTTGGTTATCAATAATTTTTTTAGCTAATCCTTCAACAATTGCTGTTTTTCCAACGCCTGGTTCCCCAATTAAAACTGGGTTATTTTTTGTCTTGCGAGATAAGATTCTTACTAATGATCTTATTTCTTCGTCGCGATTTATAACTGGTTCTAGTTTTCCTTCCAAAGCCAGTTCAGTAAGATTGCGGCCATATTTTAATAATGGGTCTTTATCTTCTTTGTTATCCTCTGCAGGTGTTCATGATGCATGCATATTTCGACCTCCCTAATTTAAATATATATTAATTATAACATAATTTAGCACTCTATTACTTAAAGTGCTAAATAAAGTGCTAAAAAACTATTTTTTCATATTTGGTTTTAGGTTTTAAGGATGTATATTTTTTGGCATTATTTTGTGAATATATTTATAAAAACAAAAAATTCAAAAGTAATATAATTTTACATTAGGTTATTAAAATATAAAAATAACCACTTGAGCATGAATAAAACACATGGAAAAAAAAATTTGAATAACTTATACTACATTAAATGTTGCGTTGTTGTTAATATTTTCATCAATGTCATTTTTTGACTACTCGTTATTGTTAGGGTATTTAGTGGGTATAGTTAGTTTTTTATTATTTTTATTATCAGTATATGTGATCCTAAAAATTGTGAAAAATAGTATTAATGTTCAAGGTAAAAAACATTATAAAATAAGGATGCTTATTTCTGTTCTTATATTTTTTGCATTGAATATTTTTAATGGAGCAATATTTGCTATTTTTATTTATATTAATACTTACCTTCACAAAGACTATCCCGGTTTAAATGCTGCTTTTTTTCCATTTAATACAATCACAATGACAGCACCTTATATTCTATTGTCCATTTTTTCAATAGTGTGGGCCGTTGTTACTATGGTTAATAAAAGAAAGGAGCTAAATGGATAAATTACTAAAAATTAATTGATTTGGTTCGACAGAAATTAATAGTAATCAAATATTTTCATTAATATCCTTAGTTTTTATTGTTCTTATTTTGTCAGTTTTAATTTATGTAGCAGTAAAACGACAAAAAGTTGACAAGGCACCTAATGCTGCTTTAATCCTAGTTGAAACAGCTATTATCGGCGGAGATAATTTCTTTAGTGATACACATGAATCGAAGTTTGATAAAGCAAATCCATACTTAATATCATTATTTGTGTTTATGTTCTTTGGAAACATATTATCATTAGTTGGTTTTGCTCCGGTTGGCTCGAGTTTATCTGCGGTTTTAGCTGCCACAGTGGTGTCTTGATTAGGAACGGCTGGTGTTGGGATAGCTTATAACAAAATTAAGCATATTATTAAATTGCTAAATCCATTAGAATTTGCTTCAAATTTCTCACCAATTGTTTCTATGACTTTCCGGGTATATGGAAATATCATTGGGGGAGTTGTTCTTGTTTCATTGGCAACAATTTTCTTAAACAATATATGAGCAAAAATTATTGGTCTTGATGTTAGTGCTGAAGCTTCGACATTCAATCCATTTGGTGTTGTGGTATTGCCGGCATTTAATCTTTATTTTGATTTATTTGATGGTATTATTCAAGCATTTGTTTTTGTAGTGTTGACAATGTCATATTGGGCGCAAGCAGCTGAGGAAGACGTTAAGGAAAAACATAAGAAAAAAATTAGAGATTGAAAAAGTAAAATTATCGCTAATAAACAATTAATTCAAGAAAGTAATTAAAATATTTTTAAAAATATAGGAGAAAAAAATGATTGATAAATTAGATAAAATTTCAGATGTTATTAATAGATTTGACCCAAGTAAAGCCGGTGATGCTAGCGGTCAAAATTACCCCTTTGCATACGGTTTAACAATGTTAGGCGCCGGGTTAGCAATCTTTGGAGCTGGATTTGTTTCGATTGGTCAAGGTATGGCCGTTGCTAAAGCCTGTGAAGCTGTTGGTAGAAACCCAGAAGCTTTATCTAAAGTTCGTACTTTATTAATTTTAGGTTTGGCTATTGTTGAAACTGCATCAATTTATTGTTTAGTTATTGCTTTATTATTAATCTTTGTATAGTTAAATTATTTTTTGATTTATATGAGAGTATTAACTTATCTTATGAAAGCCCCTGAAGGTAAAGGGGGGGTTAGTGAAGAATTAGAAAAAACCTTCTCTGGCTTAACATTTAATTGGCCTCTATTTGTTTTTTCTTTAATTGTGTTAATGCTAATAACCATTATTATTACTTTTTTGGTATACAAACCAATTAAGAAAATGGTTAAAAAGCGTCAAGAATTAATTCAAAGTAATATTGATGCTTCAATCAAAGCAAAAGATGAAGCACTAAAAATACAAGAAGAACATGATTTAAAAATAATTGAGGCTACTAATCAGGCAAGAACTATTATCAATAATGCAAAAGCTGAAAGTGAAAGAATTGTAAATAGTGGTTCAGCTATTGCAAAGAAAAAAGCTGAAATGATGTTAGAACAAGCAGAAATTTTGATTAATAAAAAGCGTGTTGAATTCAGTAAAGAGCAAAAGAAAATTATTATGGAAAATGCTGTTGAAATTGCTAAAAAAATTATTGGCCGTGAAATAAAAGATGCTGATAATGTCAAAATGATTAATGAGGTTATTAAGAAATAGATATGACTGAATTAAATGAAGTAATTAATAATTGATCATTTGCCTTATATGATTTAGCTAATGGGTCTGATCAACTTCAGGAAATTACTAATCAGACTGCTGACATTATTAAGGTTTTGAAACAAAATAAAGATTATTTAAAAATCTTAAATTCTTTTGATATAACGGAAGAAAAAAAGTTTATGTTAATTAGTGAGGCTTTTGATTCATACCATCCATATATATTAAATATTATTAAATTAGCAACCAGAAAACATATTGTTAAATATATGGATATTATATTTCATCGCTTTATTGAATTAGCAAATGAAAAATTAAATATTAAGTATGGTTATGTATATTCAGTTAAACCATTAAGTACTGATAAGATGAAAAACCTTGAAAAAAAGATTTCATCTGATCTAAATGCAAAAGTTACTTTAACTAATCATATAGACCCTGATTTAATCGGTGGAATAAGAATAAAAGTAGACGAGTACTTGATTGATAACTCTGTTTTGGGAAAATTAAACAAGATAAAATCATTAGAATAATGAAAGGAAAGATATGGCTTTAAAACCCAGTGATTTATCAGCTATCATTAAAAATCAAATTAAAGATTTCAACGAAACTGTTAGTTATGATGAAGTAGGTAGAGTTATTACTGTTGGTGACGGTATTGCTCTAGTTAGTGGTTTAACTAATGTTGAATATGGTGAATTAGTAATATTTGATTGCGGTATTGTTGGTATGGCCTTAAATCTTGAAGAAGAGTTGGTTGGTGTTGTTGTTACTGGCGATGATCGTAATATTGTGGAAAATTCACATGTCAAGAGAACACACAACGTTATCTCGGTTCAAGTGGGTGACGCTTTATTGGGCCGTGTTATTAATGCCCTAGCATTACCAATTGATGGTAAGGGTAAAATTAATAGCGAAATAAAGAGACCAATTTTCAAAATTGCGCCTGGTGTTATGACACGTAAGGAAGTTTCAGAACCCTTACATACTGGTATTTTGGCAATTGATGCTTTAATTCCTATTGGAAAAGGACAACGTGAACTAATTATTGGTGATAGACAAACAGGAAAAACAGCCATTGCCATTGATGCGATATTAAACCAAAAAGGCAAAGATGTTTATTGTATCTATGTGGCTATCGGCCAAAAAAATTCAACAATTACCCAAATTGTTGATCAGCTTGAAAAGAATGATGCAATGAAATACACAACTATCATTGCAGCATCAGCTTCTGAAAGTGCGCCATTGCAATATATAGCACCCTATACTGGCGTAACTATTGCTGAGGAATGAATGGCAAGAGGTAAAAGTGTTTTAATAGTTTATGACGACTTATCAAAACATGCCGTTGCCTATCGAACATTATCTTTATTGTTAAGAAGACCTCCCGGCCGTGAAGCATATCCTGGTGACGTCTTTTATCTACATTCGCAATTACTAGAAAGATCTGCAAAACTAAATAACGATTATGGTGGTGGTTCAATAACTGCCTTGCCAATTATCGAAACACAAGCTGAAGATATTTCAGCATATATTCCAACTAATGTTATTTCAATTACTGATGGTCAGATTTTTACCAAAGAATCTTTATTTAATTCTGGACAAAGACCTGCAATTGATATTGGTTATTCTGTAAGTAGAGTTGGTTCAGCCGCGCAAACCAAAATGACTAAAAAGGTGGTTTCAAGTTTAAAGCTAGAATTAGCTCAATATAATGAAATGCAAGCATTTGCACAATTTGGTTCTGATTTAGACCAAAATACAAGAATTATTTTGGAACATGGTGCTAAGGTCTATGAGTTGTTGAAACAGTCACAATTTTCACCATATTCTCCTGGTCAACAAATTATCTTATTGTTCCTTGCTAAGTATCGCTTAATTAATGTAATCCCTAAAAACAACATTATTAAATATCGTCAAGAAATTCTAACTTATTTTGCAACAGAACCTAAAGCAATAAAAATCATGAGAAAGATCGATGAATCTAATGATTGAACTAATGAATTAATTGAAGAAATTTATAATCAAATCATTTTATTTAATGACCTGTTTATAAAGACTATTCCCCTATATAATCCTGAAAACTTTATGCCTATCCCTGAATTACCATGGAAAGCTTGCAAAAAATAAAGCAACGTATTAATTCAATTAATTCTACCAAAAAAATAACGAAGGCTATGGAACTTGTAGCCACTGCTAAGTTTTCAAAAATTAAAAACAAAATTAGTGAGGTTAAATCTTACTTTAAAAACGTTGAAGCTATTTTTATTAATCTTGTAAAAAATTCAGCGCAGGATATTGATAAATTATTAAATAAGCATGCATGAAAATTTAGCAATCGTCGTAATTTATATATTATTTTTGGGAGTGATTTAGGTCTATGTGGATCATTCAATTCCGAAATGTATAAAATGATAAATGAAGTTGTTACAGGTGAAGATATTTTGATTGTTATTGGCTCTAAATTGTTAAGCCTAATTGAAAAAAATAAAAAATATCACATTATCCAAACCTTAACACAAATCGGTGATAATCCAACATATGAAATAGCTCAAGTGATTTCAAATAAGATTTATGATGTTTTAGAAATATCACTTTTAAATTCAGTTAAATTAATTTATACCAATTATGAAAACCCATTAAAGGCCGATCCTGTCGTTCAAGAAATTTTTCCAATTTCAGCAAACACGATTGGCAAAATCGAAAAAAATAACCAAAGTTTTCACCAAGATAAAGGGATCAGGGAGATTGTTTTTGAGCCCAACCCTGAAACCATTTTAATTAACTCATTTAGAATATTCTTTGAAGCATCTATTTTTCATGCTTTAACTAATGCAAAATTGGCAGAAACTAGTCAAAGAAGAACAGCAATGGAACAGGCTTCTGATAATGCCGAGGACCTTATTGATGAATTAAAAATTGAATATAATAGTTCGCGTCAATCAAAGATAACACAAGAATTGACTGAAATTGTTAATGGTGTCGGATCTTAAAGAAAGGATAAAGAAAATGACTAATAAAAAAAATAATGAATTAAATTATGGTGTTATTACCCAAATTCTTGGTGCTGTTATTGATGTCAGATTTAAGGAAGGCACTGCACCTAAAATGCTTAATGCCTTGGAAGTTATTGATGAAAAAAACCCTAACAACAAACAAATTCTTGAGGTTGCTCAACATATTGGTAATGACACTGTAAGAACAATAGCCATGAGTTTAACTATTGGTTTAAGACGTGGCATGAAGGTCTTGGACCTTAAAAGACCAATTACTGCACCTGTTGGTAAGGAAATTCTTTCAAGAATGTTTAATGTTTTAGGTCAACCTATTGACTTGCTAGGAGGCGATTTTGAGCAACAAATGCCTATCCATAGAAGCGCACCTAGTTTTGAAGAACAAAAATCCACTTTAGAAATATTTGAAACTGGTATTAAGGTTATTGACTTATTAATACCATACATTAAAGGTGGAAAAATTGGTCTTTTTGGTGGGGCTGGTGTCGGCAAAACTGTTTTAATACAAGAATTGATTAATAATATTGCAAAACAACATGGTGGTTTATCAGTATTTGCTGGTGTTGGCGAAAGAACAAGAGAGGGTAATGACTTATACCACGAAATGAAGGCAAGTGGTGTTTTAGATAAAACTGCATTAGTATTTGGACAAATGAATGAGCCTCCAGGCGCTAGAATGAGAGCACCATTTACTGCACTAACTATGGCCGAGTATTTCCGTGATCAAATGGGCCAAGATGTGCTTTTATTCATTGATAATATCTTTAGATTTACCCAAGCAGGTTCAGAAGTTTCGGCATTGCTAGGTAGAATGCCTTCTGCCGTTGGGTATCAACCAACATTAGCAGTCGAAATGGGGCAATTGCAAGAAAGAATTACTTCTACAAATAAGGGATCAATAACATCTGTTCAAGCAGTTTATGTTCCTGCTGATGACCTTACTGACCCTGCTCCTGCGACCACATTTACTCATCTAGATGCGAAAACTGTTTTAGATCGTGATATTGCAGCATTAGGTATTTATCCTGCTATTGACCCATTGGGTTCTAATTCACGTATGATGGATCCTAATATCGTTGGTTTAGATCATTACAATACTGCGAGAGAAGTACAAAATATTTTGCAAAGATTTAAGGAATTACAAGATATTATTGCAATATTGGGTATGCATGAATTATCAGAGGAAGACAAGAAGGTTGTTGCTAGAGCACGTAGAATAAGAAGTTTCCTGTCCCAACCATTTTTTGTTGCTGAAAAATTTAGTGGTATAAAGGGTAGATACATTAAATTACAAGATACCATTAGATCATTTAAAGAAATTTTAAGCGGAAAATATGATGATCTACCAGAAGAAGCATTTTTATATGTTGGTACTATTGAAGATGTTATTGAAAAAGCTAAAAACCTTGGATATGTATTTGACAAATAGTTATGAATGATAAATTCATTGAAATAGTTATAACAACGCCAAATTGTGTATATTATCAAGGTAAAGGTAGTATCGTAACATTTACCACTACTGAGGGGCAAATTGGTCTAATGAAAGATGCTGTTCCATTTTTAGCGGCATTAGTTCCCTCACAAATAATTATTAAAGATCAAGATAATAATAACCGGATTTTTTACATCGATCGTGGGATTGTTGAATTTAGAGATAATTTGCTTTCGTTGATTGTCAATAATATTGACGTTAAACCAATTGACACAGAAATCAAGTTTAAAAAAACAAATGAAAAGAAATATACTATTATTGAAGAAGTTGTTTTAAAAAAGAAATTGGCAGAACAAAATAAAAAACTATAAATACAGAGAAATCTGTATTTTATTTATTTTTTTTAAGGACTCAAATAAGTTATTGGCGTTAGTTTAACTGCTAGTAGATATTTAAAATATATTAGCCAATATAAAAAACTATAAAAATAACTATAAATTAGATTTTTACATTAAACCTAAAGAAAACCCTAAATTTTCTTTAAAAAAAATTCCAAAACAAGTTAGAAAATAATGATTATTTTCACTCTGTACTACAATATATAATATATATAATTAAATTACAACTTAAACTTTCATAAAGGTATTAAAGAATGCGAAAATCTAGTAAATTATTAATAACATTATGTACCCTTAATGTGGGTGCTATTATTGCATCAGTAGGAATTTCTATTTCTACAACTATTAAACAAAAACCAAGAAACGCTCTGATTAAAAAGATTAAAGAAATTCAAGAAGAATTGGTAACTAATAAAAGACTTAGTGAAGAACAAAAGGTTGCTATTAAACAAGCTATCGAAGAAGCTAATAAGGTTCTTATTGGACAAAACATGGATGATGCTAATTTTGAAAATGCTATTTCGCAATTAGTTAGTTCATATGAAGCAATCATACAAAATTTTGAACCAGTCCCAGATATTAAAGAAAAGGAAAATTCTAAAAATAGATATAATGCAAAGTTGCAGCAAGCTATGAAATTGTCTTCTATATTAGTTGATTCAAAATATGAAGAAGTTAAGAAAAAAATAGATGGAACTATTCAAAGAAACACCAATTTAATTAATGATAAAACTACAAAGGATCAATATGACCGAGCTGCAAAGGATTTAGAAGATGCTATTACTGAAGCTAATATGCAAAAGAAAATGATTGATGATAGCAAAGATTCTGAATTAGAAAAAGCCAAAAAAGCATTTGAATCTAAAAAAAGTGAAGCTGATGAATTATCTAAACAATTAATAGAATCTAAATTTGTTGAAGTTAAATCTGCATTTGATAAAGAGGTTCAAGATGCATCGCAAAACTTATCAACAAAAGATCAATATAATGATGCTATTAATAAATTAGAAGATGCAATTAATAAAGCCAAAAAAGCCAAAGAAACAATTTTGGAAACTGAAGTGTCAAAAGCAGCTTATGATGCCAAAGTTGCAGAGGCAGAAAAGTTTGAAAATGATAATTTTTCAGATAGTAGATATAGCTCAGTCAAAAACAAATTGCATTCAAAAGTGGCAGAAATAAAAACTAAATTAGGTAGTGGAAAACATACAAAAACAGAGTATGATGAAGCAACTAGAAAATTGGAAGATGCTATTACTGAAGCTAATATGCAAAAGAAAATGATTGATGATAGCGAAGATTCTGGATTAGAAAAAGCCAAAAAAGCGTTTGAATCTAAAAAAAGTGAAGCTGATGAATTATCTAAACAATTAATAGAATCTAAATTTGTTGAAGTTAAATCTGCATTTGATAAAGAGGTTCAAGATGCATCACAAGGTTTATCAACAAAAGATCAATACAATGATGCTATTAATAAATTAGAAGAAGCAATTAACAAAGCCAAAAAAGCCAAAGAAACAATTTTGGAAACTGAAGAGTCAAAAACAGCTTATGATGCCAAAGTTGCAGAGGTCGAAAAGTTTGAAAATGATAATTTTTCAGATAGTAGATATAGTTCAGTCAAAGACAAACTACATTCAGAAGTAGCAGAAATAAAAACTAAATTAGGTAGTGGAAAACATACAAAAAAAGAGTATGACGAAGCAACTAGAAAATTGGAAGATGCTATTACTGAAGCTAATAAGCAAAAGAAAATGATTGATGATAGCAAAGATTCTGAATTAGAAAGTGCCAAAAAAGCGTTTGAATCTAAAAAAAGTGAAGCAGATGAATTATCTAAACAATTAATAGAATCTAAATTTGTTGAAGTTAAATCTGCATTTGATAAAGAGGTTCAAGATGCATCACAAGGTTTATTAACAAAAGATCAATACAATGGTGCTATTAATAAATTAGAAGAGGCAATTAAAAAAGCCAAAAAAGCCAAAGAAACAATTTTGGAAACTGAAGAGTCAAAAACAGCTTATGATGCCAAAGTTAAAGAGGTTGAAAAGTTTGAAAATGATAATTTTTCAGATAGTAGATATAGTTCAGTCAAAAACAAACTGCATTCAAACGTGGAAGAAATAAAAACTAAATTAGGTAGTGGAAAACATACAAAAACAGAGTATGATGAAGCAACTAAGAAATTAGAAGAGTTAATTGCTAACGCTTATGATGAAATACTAGAAATTGGAGCTAGATTAAAATTAATAGAAAAATTGCATGAAAAAGTTGCCGAAGCAGAAAGAATTGCTGCTGAGCTCGGTAGTAACAATGAATATAAAAATATTAAAGGCGATTTAGAAAAGGTGGTTAAAGAAAAGAAAGATTCAGTAAATGTGAATAATACTAGACAAGAAATTGGTAATGCAATTAGCGAGGTAGATAAAGCCATCAAAAAAGCTAAGAGTGAGAAGAACAAAATTGACAAAAAATTAAATACTGAAAAAGAAAAAAAGGATGCCGAAGCAGAATTTATGGCCTTGGAAGGAATGGTCGAAGATTTTTTAAAAGCATTAACAAAACCTAGTCAAATGAGCATTAAAACTAATTTAGAAAATGAATTAAATAAGCAAAAACAAATAGTTAATGGTGAATCATCACCTAATAAAATCAAAAAAGCAACGGAAAAACTTACAAAATTATTTGAACAAGCTAAGTTGGAAGCAAACAAGGCCGAAGAACCTGATGATGGATTAACACAAAAACAAAAAGATATAGTTAATAAGTTAAATAATAAAACATTATTAAAGGCAGATAAAATTACAGAAGAAGTTAAAAACCATATTTTAGAAGTACTTAAAGACAATAGCAAAGTATCTGGTGAAAATTTTCATTATTATTTCGGATATATTGAATTTAAGAAAAATAATAGTTTTGAGTTCTCATCGAAAAAGCCTAATAAAAAGAATAAAAACAAAATAAAACATAAGAATCTTGGTATCGGATTTTTTGATGAGGAATTTATCAAACTTGTCCATGAAAAGGAAATAATTTTTCCAACTAATAAAACAGGTAAAAGTGCTCGAAAGGCGTTAGCTCTTGAATTAAAAAGTGATGGAAAAATAGTATTGCCATTTAAGTTTAAAGATCATACCAAGGTATATGAAATTGAGTTATTTACAAGCAATGAGAAACCTAGCAACTACAAATAAGTTCAATGAGTTTTAAATATATAATTAGTAATTATTTTTATAAATAAGGAGTATGTAATGAAGTCTAGTAAATTATTAATTTCATTATGCGGAGCCAATGTTGGAACTATTGCTGCAGCCGCGGGAATATCAATCTATACTGTACAACAATCTATGCCTAGAAATGTTTTAATTCAAAAGATTGATCAATATGAAAAAGAATTAAAAAATAATATTTCGTTTAACGAAAACCAGAAGACAAAAATTAAGCAGGCAATAGAAGCTGCCAAGGCTTTTCTTTCTGGCGCTTCTTCACAAAACTTAAATTTTGAAAATGCCATTGCGCAATTAGTTAATTCTGTTGAAGAAATTAAACAAAATCCAAATACTGAAGAAATGGATATTGTCAAGTTAAAGAGGTTTGCAAAAAAATCGTATAATAACAAGTTACAAGAAGCTAAACAATTACAAATACTATTATCATATCCAAGATATGAAGCCATTAAATCTAGACTTGATTTATTTATCTATGAGTCAACAAAAAATATAAATGATGACAGTTTAAAAAGCGACTATGACGAAGCAAAACAAAAACTAGAAGTAGCGATAAAAGAAGCTATACAAGCTAAACAAGAAATTGATACTCTCGAAAATATTAAAAATGATTTTAATGACAAAATTAAAGAAGCAAAAGAACTATCAAACAAACTTTTAGCTAATAAGTATTATGATGTTAAAGCAAGATTGGATCTATCCATCAAAGAAATAACTAATAATTTAAATAATAAAAGTAAAAAACATGATTATGATGAAGCCAAAATTAAATTACAAATAGCAATAGATGAAGCTTCGAAATTAAAAGAGCAAATTGATTTGGAAGAAAAGAATTTATTGGAAGCTAAAAATAAATATGAAGAAAAAATTAGTGAAGGAGATAAATTATCAAAAGAACTTGATGGTGATTTATACAAAGATATTAAACAAAAATTTGATGAATCATTTAAGAAATTAAAAGATCAAGTTACAAACAAGAGTACTAAACAACAATATGATAGTGCTACAAAGTTAATAACTGAATTAATAGAAAAAACTAAGAATGATAAAAAAACAATTGATGATAAAATACAACACCAATTAGAAGAACAACAACAGATTTTTTATAATAAATTATCTAATGATTTTCTTGATATATATGATGTCGAATTGGCTGGTGACAAATATAAAGATATAAAAGATAAATTACAGGAAGAAGTTCAGGCGATTGTTAATAGTGTTAGTGATAGCAGTACCATTGATGATTTTAAAGAAGCAATAAAAAAACTAGAAAAAGCTTTTGACAATGCAAGAAAAGCAAAAATAGAACTTGATAAGCAAACCACACCAAAGGTTGATGCTAAAAAAGATTATGAAGAAAAATTAAAGGAGGCTGAGGAATTATCAAGTTCTCTTAAGGAAGCTAAATACGAAAATGTCAAGAAAAAATTAGATGATTTATTAAACCAAATTAAAACAAAGATTAATGATAAAACTACTGATCAAGAATATAAAAGCGCAACCAAGGAATTAGAAACTGCTATCGAATCTGCTAATAATGAAAAAAAGGAAATAGATAAAAAAGAAATTTTAAAACAAAAAATTGATGAAGCAAAAGCTGAATTTAAAAAACTTGAAACTGAAATTACTGAATTTATTCAAAAATCATTAACAAAGTCTGACCATACTCAACTTAAGATGAAACTTGAAGCTGAATTAGAAAAAAGCAAAAATGACATTAATAAAGAAAATTTAACAGCCAAAAAAATTCAAACAATTACAAAGAAACTTATGACTTTCTTTGAACAAATTAAGAGAGAATCTCAAAGAAGCGAACAGGCATCAGAAAATTTAAATCCAGAACAACAAAAAATAGTTGATAAGATTAAGGATAAAACAATTATAAATGAAGCTGCCGTTACCGAGGATGTAAAAAATTCAATTATTGAAATATTTAAAAATAAATCTAGAGTTAATGAAGAAAAGGTAAATTATTACTTTGGATATATAAGTTTTGATAAAAAAACTCATGATTTTAAATTCTCAGAAAAAAGACCAAAAGGCAAGATTAAGGCGAAAAATCTTGGCCATGGAATATTTGCTAGCGAATTCGTTAACTTAGTATTAAAGAAAGAAATTGTTTTTCCAACTTCATCAAAAGCAAGCAACGGCAGAAAAGCTTTATCGCTTCAATTAAAAGAAGACGGAACTGTCGTATTGCCCTTTAAATTTAAGGGACATGAAAAAAATTATGAAATAGTGTTATTCAAAAGTGAAGAATTAAAGAATATGCTTAAAACAAATCCTAGCATTGTAGAATAATAACAGTTTAAATGATTTAATAAATTTGATTAGTAAAATTTATTTTTAAATTTAGGGAGATTATAAAAAAATGAAAAAGTCAAGTAAATTATGAATCACGTTAGGTTCTATTACAGGCGCAGTAGTTTTACTTGCTACCGGTTTATCGGTTGGTTTAGTTATGAAAGCAAAACCAAAAAAAGAATTAGCACAACAAATTCAAGCTTTTGAATTAGAATTAGAATCTAATAGTAAGCTTAACGAATCGCAAAAAACCGAGATTAAAAAGGTAATTGATGATGCTAAGAAAGTGTTAAATTCTGACAAATCATCAAATATTAATTTTAGAGAAGCATTATCAAAACTCGTTAGTCAGGTTAGTGAGATTAGGAAAAAAAGCTTTGATTCAAAACCTGATTTATTATTAAGCGAAGCTAAAAAAATATATGAATCTAAATTGAATGAAGCCAACGAATTACTAACTATGCTTTCAAATGATGAATATAAAGAAATAAAAACAAAATTGGAATCATCTATTAATTTAGCAAAAAAAGAAATTAGCGATAAAAGTACAAAAGAACAGTATGAAAATGCTACTAAATCATTGATAAGTGCTATTGAAACTGCTAATAGTGAAAAACAATCAATTGATGTTCATAATTTAAATAATTCTAATAAAAATTTAGAAAATGCTAAAGAAGAATATGACAAAGTTATTTCTAAAGCTAATGAACTAATTAAAACATTAGAAGCAAAACCTGAATACGCAACTATTAAGAAGACGTTAGAAGAAAAAGTTAATAAAAATAAAAAAACGATAACTGAATCAAGTTCTAAGGATGAATTTCTTGCTGCCACAAATGAAATTAATGACGCAATTAATCAAGCTAAGGCAGAGAAGAAAAAAATTGATAATAAATCAAAAACTGATGATACTAAAAAAGCAGCAAAAGACGATTTTTATAAATTAGAAAATGAAATTAAAGAGTTTATTAAGACATTAAAAAAGCCTGAACAAGATGGTCTTAAAAATAAATTAGAGGCTGAGTTAAATAAGCAAAAAAGTATTGTAGATCAGGAAAATACAACTTCTCGCAAAGTTAAAGATATTACTAAAAGCCTTAAAAAATTCTTTGAACAAATCAAAAGAGACGCACAAAAAGCAGATACTACAGAAGAAACTTTAACAGCCGAGCAAAAGGCATTAGTTGAAAAAATAAAAAATAAAACAATTTTAAATAATAGCGCCATTAGTGAGGATGTTAAAAAAGCTATTATTGAAATATACAAATCTCCTAAAAGTCATGATAGAAATGAACATGTGAGATACTTCTTTGGCTATTTAAGCTACAAGAGGCCAACAAAAGGACAAGAACCAATCTTGCAATTTTCTGAAAATTCAAAAGGAAAAAAGAAAGATCTTGGAAATTTATTTGCTAAAGAATTTATGGATTTAATAAATAGAAAAGATGTCTTATATGCCGGTTCAAATAGCAGAAGAAAAGCGTTATGTCTTGAATTAAAGGAGGATGGCAAAGTTGTTCTACCTTTTAAGTTTAAAGGCAGCGACAAGATATATGAAATAGAACTATTTACTAGCGATGAATTAAAGAAAATGACAAATAACTAATTTAGTTATGTTATAAATTAGGTAAAACCTGTACAATAAATGAATTGCACTAATAATAATTTTTGCGCTAAAAATGTGGGAGAAAATTAAAATGAAAAAATCGAGTAAATTACTAATTTCGTTAGGTTCTATTAGTGGTACAGCTGTCGTGCTTGCAACCGGTTTATCAGTAGGGATCGTGTTACATGCTAAACCTAAAAAAGAGCTATCTCAGCAAATCGAAACCTTTGAGCAAGAATTAAAATCTAATAAGAAACTTAATGATTCACAAAAGTTAGAAATTAAAAAAGCTATCGATAACGCTAAAAAGGTGCTAAATTCTGATAAGTCAACAAATTCCAATTTTAATGATGCGTTATTAAAGTTAGTTAGTCAAGTTAGTGAAATTAAGAAAATACTATAGATGTAAAAAATAATAATTCATTAGAAGCTGTTAAATCCTTATATAACACTAAATTGGATGAAGCAAATAAGTTATTATCCTCGTTGCTAGATGATAAGTATAAGGAAGCTAAAATTAAACTTGAATCATCTATTAATACTGCTAAAAAAGAAATTTCTGACAAGTCTAGTGTTGAGCAATTCAAGCAAGCAGCAAATAAAATAGCCAATGCTATTGATACTGCTAAAGAATCCAAACAAATGATAGATGAACAACACGGTAGTGATAATACAAATAATATTTTAGAAAAAACAAAACAAGAATATAAAAAGCAAAAAGATATCATCGATGATCAATTAACATATTTGAGTGGTCCTAAGTATGCGGAAATAAAGTCCATGCTTGAAAAGGAAGTTAATGAAATAGTTAAAAATATTAATGATAATAGTACTGCTGAACAATTTGAAGCAGCAACTAAAAAGTTAAAAGATGCATCAGAAAAAGCAAAAAAAATGGCTGAACCAATCGATGATGAAATCGAGGCAAGAGTTGAATTTGATAATAATCTTAATGCCGCTAAAAAAATAAGCAAGGAATTGGAGTCAGATTCTAGATATAAAGCAATAAAGGATGAATTGGATAAAGTCATTCAAGAAAATGAAAACGCTATTAATGATAAAAGCACTAAGGAGCAAATTGATTCTATTTCATCAGTATTAATTGAAGCTACACTTAAAGCCAAAAATGCAAAAAGGGATATTGATGATGCACAACAAGAAAAAGATTCTAAGCTACAAGCACTAGCTTCATTCAATAAAATAGCTAAAGAAGTGGAAGATTATTCAAAAACTCTTACTAACCAAAAACATGATGATATTAAAAAGCAATTAGACGATGAATTAAAAAAACAACAGGAAGTTGTTAAACAAGATAGTTCAGATTCCGAAAAAATAGAAAATGCTACCAAAAAATTGTCTAATTTACTTGAGCAAGCAAAAAACAACTTAAATAAAAATACAGATGCCAAGAAAAAACAACCGGATGCAAATGTCAAGGAAAATCTAACTGAGGAACAACAAAAAATAGTTGATAAAATAAATAATAATTCAATTGTATCAACTGGTTCAATTACTGAAGATGTTAAAAATACAATTATTACTATATTAAAAGGAAACAGTAGGTTATCAAACGAAAGAGAACATCACTACTTTGGCTATGTTACTTTTGATCAAAAAAATAATTTTATGTTCTCCGAAAAGAGACCTAACAAGAAAAACAAAGCAAAAAACCTTGGATCAGGAATTTTCTCAAAGGAATTTGTTGATCTTTGACATAAAAAAGAAATACTTTTTGCAAATAATTTTAATAAGAAAAATAGTAGAAAAGCACTTTGCTTAGAAAAGAAAGCAGACGGTAAAATTGTTCTTCCATTTAAGTTTAAAGGTCATTCTACTATTTATGAAATTGAACTTTTTCAATTAGATACAAAAGCTTAATTTATCAAAAAAACACGCAAAATAAATGTGTGTTTTTTTGATTGCAACTACTAAAAACTCAAACTTATAAAATTTACTTTACATTGTAGATAATAAACCTAAAATTTGTAAAAAAACGTTTATTTATGTTAAAATAATAAAGCAATTTAGAAAATGGCGTTCGTGGCGAAGTGGTTAACGCTCCGGGTTGTGGCTCCGGCATACGAGGGTTCGATCCCCTTCGAACGCCCCATTTTTTTATTTTATTTTTTGAACATTTTCACCTAATAAATGACACTTACGACATCTAGCTTCATATTCATTGTAATTACCTAATAAATTTAAACTCTTATTTTTTATTTTTCTATATGAAGTAGTTGCAACATTTTGACATATTACGCAAATAGCATGCAATTTAGTAATTGTTTCAGCAATAGCCATTAAATTAGGCATCGGTCCAAAAGGTTGACGTCGATAATCTTGGTCAAGTCCAGCAATTATTATTAAATATCCCTTGTTTGCCAAATCATCGGCCACTGAAATTAAATTATTTCCAAAAAAATGAGCCTCATCAATTAAAATTGCATCATATTTAGCTTTGTCAAGCAATTCATAAATATCTTCAATTTGTTTAATTGAAAAAGTTCTTTCTTTTAATCCACAGCGACTTACTATTTCGCTATCAGAAAAACGATTGTCATATTCAGGCTTAATTACTAAACTATTAAATTTAGCATATGATAATGTTCTTAATCTTCTTAGTAGTTCCTCGGTTTTCCCACTAAACATGGGACCTGTGATAATCTCAATCATACCTTTTGAGAATCTTTTATACATAATAAACCTACCTTAAATTCTGTGAGTTATTTATTGTTATAATAATAAATTATTTTCTTATATTACATTAAAATTATTAGTATAAATTTTTTTCTTTATTGGAGGTTTTTATGTCATTAAAAGCAGGGATTGTGGGATTACCAAACGTTGGAAAAAGCACACTTTTTTCAGCCTTAACATTAAATGAAGCAGAGTCAGCTAATTACGCATTTACTACTATTGAACCTAATATTGCAATAGTTAATTTAGAAGATTCAAGATTATATAGTTTAGCATCTCTTGTTAATGCTAGAAAAATTGTTCCAGCAACATTTCAATTTGTTGATATTGCCGGACTTGTCGAAGGGGCCTCGAAGGGTGAGGGATTAGGTAATAAGTTTTTATCTAACATCCGTGAAGTGGATGCAATAGTACACGTAATTAGATGTTTTGAAAATGATGATATAGTTCATGTGAGAAATCATATTGATCCATTGGCCGACCTAAAAATAATTAATTTAGAACTAATTTTAGCAGATTTGCAGATGGTTGAAAATGTTCTAGGACGCATTGGCAAAAAGGCAATTAACTCAAATGATAAGGAATTAAAAAAAGAATATGAACTTTTGGTTAGAATTAAAGATTATTTATCTGATGAAAAAATGCTAAAGGATATTGACTTTTCATCTGAGGAATTGGCAATTATTAAAAATTATCAATTTCTTACAATTAAGCCTACTATTTATGTTGCTAATCTTGATGCAAATTCATACAAAAATCTATCAGAAGCAAAACATTTTTTAAGATTAAAACAAGAATTAGAAAAAAATAATGAATATATAATTCCAATTTGTATAAAAATTGAATATGAAGTATCTAGCTTTTTAAATGAAGAAAAAACAATGTTTTTAAATGAATATAATATCGATAAATCTGGACTTGCCGAACTTATATCTAAGAGTTTTTATTTATTAGATCAAGCTACCTATTTCACTGTTGGAGAAGTTGAAACAAGAGCTTGAGTGTTTAAAAAAGGAATGAACGCAGCTGAATGTGCCGGGATTATTCATACTGATTTTGAAAAGAAATTTGTTAAAGCTGAGGTTATTAAATGCGATGACTATATTACTTGTGGTGGTGAAAAACAAGCGAAAGAAGCAGGTAAAATGATGCTAGAAGGCCGAAATTATCTAATGAAGGATGGAGATGTTTGTTATTTTAAGATAGCTAAATAAAATTACAAAAGAAATTTTTATAATGTATTTGTTTATTAATGACAGGGATAAAATATTAATTTTTATTTAATGTTTTAATTTTTAAAATATTAAATTGTAAGAATGAAGTATTTTATTAATGAATATTTTATAAAAAATAAAGGTTAATAATAGAACCAATAGGCCTAAAACTAGTTAGGGTTTTGGGTTTATTTTTTGATATTAAATATGTATTTTTTTGTAAAAAACGCCTCATTTATTGTTGAAAAAATTTAAAGTTTTAAAATTAAGTTAAGGGGGATATATGAAAAAGATAAGTTTTTTACTAGGATTGCCGCTAGTGGTTAGTCCAATATTGGTTATCTCTTATACTAAAAATAGTAACAATACAGATGAAGCATTAGAAATAAAATATAAGGAAAAAGTTGGTGCTTATTGTTTGTGCGATTTTATAAGACTAACAGGGCGACAAGATACCAAAATTAAATTTATATCAGGTAATTTTTTTAATATTGATAAATATAACTATATAGTCGGCTATGAAAATGGTGGTTATTCAATCTTTGATCATGGTAGAGAAAAAATAGTAGAAGTTAATCCTTATTATATTTTTACGCCAGAAATGATGCTAATGTTTCCTAATAAGGATACAATAATATTAAGAAATAGCGAAACATCATTTGATTATACAAATATTCGCGATAGGGATAAACCATTTCCCGGTGACGTTCATAGGCCTATTAAGAAAACCAAAAATGTGACCGATGATTGAAAAGATCAATCTAAAAAAATTGAAAAAAATTTTAAAAATGTTAATTTTAGCAATTTTAATATTTGGAATTTAAACACCGTAAAAAATTCTAGTTTAACAGATTTCAAGAAAAATGGTATAAGAAATGAATACAACGGTTTTTTATATGCTGATGATGAAATTAGGTATTCATGATTTTTTAAATCAAACAACAATAAGGTTTTTGGAATTAATGATGCTAAATATTACACAAACGAAGAAGACTGAGGTGGAATATGCGGCTATATTGCCATAAATCAGATGATACTTTATAATAATTATTTTTTAAATCCTAGATATTTAGGATTTCAAGAAGAAGAAAAATATATAGATAAAACAGAATCCTTTGATGCAGGAATAATATATGATTATGACTCAATGCCATGGGAAATTATAAATGGTGACCTTGTTTATGATTATGAGTATGAAAAAACTCATCAGCTCAGAACATATTTTTCCAATTTAACTAATAATGAAAAAGTTAAATATTTAAAAGAAAATTATTTTTCTCCAAAATTAAATGATGTTTATATGAAAGATCTTTTAGAAAAATTTAAATTCAAGAAGGGTACAACATACTGAAATAGGAAAGAAATTATTAAAAATCTATTAAACAAAAAATATGTTGATTATACATTTAGTTATTGATATAACAGAAGCAATAATATTGTAAATTTTATTAAGGATAAAAAAATACCAGCATTTCTAGTTTCGGATACAAGAGAATTTAAGAATGGTGGATATGAATTGAATGGCGAATCTTCGCATATTTATGTAGCTTATGGAGTTTATGAAGATGGAAGAGCACTAGTTAATTTTAATTGATATGACAAATGAAATCAAGTTATTATTGATACAAACAACATTAAATGGCTTGAATATTTAGAAAATAAAGATCAAGGTGAACTAGGAAAATATTTTTGGGATGGTGCTAATTTTGTTACTGGAAGTGAAATTACAGAAAGATTAAAGGATTGCGAGTTAATAAAATAATGAAAAAGAAAACAAAAATTGCATTAATAGGCGCGCTGGTGCCAACTGTTGTGATTGGTGCTCCATTGCTTGGCTTTAGCATATATTCGGTGATAACGCATTTAGATCGTCTTAATATGCCAATCGGACCATCAATGCCTCATAGAAATTATTTAGAAGATGTAACTCTTTATAAGGATGCCTTTAAGGGCGATAACATTTTAATTAAAAATCCTTTTAAAAAATATGAATTTAAAACCTCTAATAAAATAGAGGAAGTTAAAAAATATATAAATAGCATTAAGAAAGAGGGTTTTTATGTTATCCCATTGAAAATTAAACTTATAAATACATCAAAAGATAATAAAGGAGATTTTAGAGAAGAATTTGAAGAAAAAATACTAAATTTAAAGGATATAGTGCTATTTTATCTTCCTAAAAAAATGATTACTCAATTTCTACCCTATGGGTTTGAATTTGAGCAATGATATGCTACACCATTTCAGGATTTAGAAGATTTTAAAATTTTTAAAACAAGCTCAGAAGACACTTATAAAGACGTAACAAATTGAAAAAAAACAATTCATTCACCTTATCCCAGTTTTTTACAAACAAGATCTTTTCTTTCAGCTATTAATAAACATAAGGTTAAATATAATGATAAGGAATTGGACATTGCAGATATTATAATAATCGGAATAGATAACGATAAAAAAGATGCAACTTTAAAAATTTTTATAAATAGATACATACCTAGTGATTATTCAAAAACAAAGGAATATGAAGAATTGGAAGCAAAGGATGGTAGCGAAAAAGAGATAAATATTTATAATTTGCATTATTAATAGGTAGTGTAGTAAATTTTGTGTAAATTTATCTCCTGCTTACTTTTTGAGTAAGAGATTTGAGAATAGCTTACATAAATCTAAATTTATTATGTAAAAATAACCAAATAACATAACAAAATCGGAGAATTTAATCTCCTAAATGTTATTTTGGTTATTTTAAATTATTATTATTATTATTATTATTATTATTATTATTATTATTATTCGAAAATTATTTGCAATTGGTTATAAACAACCCCTCAGTTAGGAGCGGATTTACCTCGTTTTTCAACTTGATTTTGAATTGCAAAATAAATTATTTTTATTAAAGAGTCATCAGTAGGAAATGAAGTTTTATTTTTAGAAATTTTTCTAATATTTCTATTTAAATTTTCAATAACATTTGTTGTATAAATTAGTTTTCTAATTTCCGCTGGAAAATTAAAAAAGTAACTAATTCATCGAAATTATTTCTTCAACTTTTGACTGCATAATGATATTTAGAATCTCATTTTTGTTCAAAAATTTCAAGAAACCTTGAAGCCTCATCCAGGTTGCTGGATTTATAAATATTTTTCATATCTTGGGTAAATTCTTTTAAATCTTTATAGTTAACATGTTTTGTCGAATTTCTTATTTGATGAACTATGCACTTTTGAATTTGTGTTTTAGAATAAACAGCTTTGATTGCTTCGTTAATTTCCGCTAAATTATCACTCGCCATGAGATATATCTCATGAACGCCCCCCCTTAATTTAAGGTTATTTAGTACTTGAATTCAATATTTTGCACTTTCAGATTCCCCAATTTCGAACCCAAAACATCCTTATATCCTTCCAAAGAGTATCTCATAACTATGTAAACTGACTTTTTAACAAGTTTATTTTCTTCTGCAACTTTAACCTTATTCCATCAATAAAAACCATGGCATAAGTTTTTTTTAAAGGTCGATTTCTTCACTCTGTTATGTGTGGAATTATCTTATCAGTTACTCTGTTAACGAAAGCAGCATCAACTTCAACTCCGCACATTTCCTTAAGAGTTTGAGAGATATCTCTCGTTGAAATTCCTTTTGAATAAAGACCGATAATTTGGCTTTCAATTTTAGAAATATCATACTGGTATTTTGGATCTATTGTTGGTTTAAATTAAGAGTTTCTATCCCTCGGAATTTGAAGTTCAATTTCACCTAAATTTGATCTTATATTTTTAGAATAACTACCATTTCGATAGTTATCTTTTATCGCTTTTTCATGCTCATATCTATCGTAACAAGGTGTTTTTTGATCTCTTCTTCTAGTATTATTCGAATAAGATCTTTGGTATTTTGCTTAATAATTTCGTAAACTTCTTCCTGAGTTGCTAATTTATATTTATTATATAATTCTTTTGCACTTAGCATTTTAATTTCTTTTTTTGGCATATTAAAAAATCTTCTATATAAATATTTTAATTTTAAATATTTGCTATTAGGAGATTTTTACACAAAATTATCTACAGTTCCAAAAAATCTCTTTTCAATAAGTTTGGTTATTTTTTACAAAAATTAAACTATTTTTCAAATTCTTTAATTACATATGAAGAATTGAATAGATATAATAAACTTCCTCAGTCAAGACCAAAAGTAACGATGTCACCGGCTTTATATTCAATATTTGAATCTTGAGCGTTGATAATCATATGATCTGAAGATCCACCTAAAATTTTTAGCTTTTCATCATATGGGATCATGGCATCAAACATTGTATCCAATTTACCGATTGCCAAAATAATTCTTTTTATATCACCAATGTCTTCAAAATAAGGAACATGTCCAAACGCATCAATTCCGCAAGCACCAATTGGCATTGAACTTTTATAATCAACTTCAACAACTTCAACTTCGCATCTAAATGCATCACGATACATTCCATCAATTGTTTGACGATACATATCTTCAGTACCAAAAATCATTGCAAAACCCATTCTTAAAACATTGATTTCTTCTGGCATACGATTTTCTCACACCATATGTAAACTTAATGAATTTCCGCCTGACATATGAGTTAATTTGATATTAAGTTCACTCTCAATTTGATGTTGGATTTCAACGAATTGTTTCATTGTTTCATCAGATGGTATTCTAGCACCATAACACCCAAAATTGCATCCTAAACCAATTAATTTAACACCTTTCATTTCATTGATTAATTTAGCTGATTTTAAAGCATCTTCTGGCAAAACGCCTTCTCTTCTATCACCTAAGTCCACCATTAAAACAATTTCATGCGGCTTTTTATTGTTTTTTAAACAATAATCACTAATTTTTTTAATAACATCTAAATCGCCATTTAATGATGAATCACATAATTCAATCATTTTTGGTATTTCAGAAATCATTGGTATTCTTAAAAGTTGTTTGTGACCTGGTATATCTTTATATATTTCAAAATTATCTAGCCGTGAATCTCCAAAGTTTTTTATGCCGGCCTCAGCATATAATTCCGCCATTCTTCTATTTCCACAAAAACCTTTAGTTACTGCTAAAACTTCAATATTTTTAACCTTACAAATTTCGATTGCTCTTCTAACGTTAGTTTTGAATTTAGTTTCATTAATAATAATTTTTGGGTATCCCATTTTTATTCCTTTATTTTAATTTAATTCCTATATTATTTGCTATATTTTAATAATTATAAATTCTTTTTTGCCATTTCTTAATAAGGCATATTTTTGTTCGTAATTTGTAAATTCTCAATTATTTTGCAACATCCTATAGTTTAAAATAATTATAGGAGTTAATGTGAAATATAAAAAATAGAAATCTAGAATTTAACAGATTTTGAGAAAAAAAGATATTTATACCGATATAACTAATTAAAAAATTAAAAATAAACCTAATCGCCATAAAACGCGAAGTTAGCCGTTTTACATTTCCTATTAAACCTATTAATAAGAAATGCTTTACTTTTTTAAAAAAACAAGATACATTTGTAATGCATCTTGTTTTATAACAATTTTATGATATGGCAGGGGATGCAGGAATCGAACCCGCACAAATGGGTTTGGAGTCCATTGTTCTACCATTAAACTAATCCCCTAGACACATATAAAATTATAATTTATCTTTTTATATTTTTAAAGAAATCTTTTATTTCATTTATTTTGTCAATTTTTTCTCAACTTAAATTAAGGTCATTTCTACCAAAATGACCAAAAGTTGCGGTTGGTAGAAAAATTGGATTTAATAAATTTAGTGTGTTTATAATTCCTTCAACACTTAAATCAAATAATTTATAAACGGCATTAATTATTTCCTGTTCTGTATATTTAGAAGTACCAAAAGTCTCAATATAAATTGATTGTGGTCTAGGTAATCCTATGGCATAAGATAATTGGATTTCCATTTTTTTTGCAATGCCAGCAGCAACAAAATTTTTGGTTATATATCTTGCCATATATGCTGCAGAACGGTCTATCTTGGTTGCGTCCTTACCTGAAAACGCCCCACCACCATGTCTTGCAAAACCACCATAAGTGTCGACAATTATTTTTCTACCAGTCAAACCAGTATCTCCGGTTGGCCCCCCTATTACAAATCTACCGGTGGGATTTATTAATAATTCATAATCTAAATTGAAATTATGTTCTTTTAAAACATAGTCAACGATATTTGTTTTTATAAAGGTTTTAAATTTATCATAATTAAAATTTTCCTCATGTTGAATTGACATTAAAACTTTTTTAATAGTATATGTATTTTTTTTATCATCATATTCAACTGTGACTTGGCTTTTCATATCTGACTTTGCATATGGAAATTTTTTATGTTTTCTTAAATTTTCGGCACGCTTTACTAATTCATGAGCTAGCACAATAGGCCATGGCATATAATACTCATTTTCGCAAGTGGCATAACCAAACAAAATCCCTTGATCGCCAGCACCTAATTCTTTATTGTTGTCCTTGTTTACTCCCTGAGCAATATCAGGACTTTGTTCAGTAATTGCGTTAATTATTTTAAAATCGTTTTCCTTATAGCCTAAATTTTTAAGTATTTTTCATGCTTCCTTAATAGTATCAATATAACCTTTTGTTGAAATTTGGCCACCAATATATATGAGGTCATCATTTGCTATAACGTCACATGCTACTCTTGAATATTTATCTTGCTTTAATAAAGCATCGACAATCGCATCTGAAATTTGGTCACAAATTTTATCTGGATGTCCCGCACCCACAGATTCGCTTGTTAATAATCTCTTCATTGTATTTCTCCTTTAAATTTCTATAGCTATAATTAAAAACATAAAAAAACAACTCTATTTTATAGGTTGTTTTTTGACTAAATAAACTTACAAATGATACATGTTAGATTTTTTATAAAAATCTCTGACTATCCACCTTATTCTATGCGAACAGGTTGGCATGTTTCATCGCCGTCAAGCTAACAACTCTTTATGTATTTTAATTATGATAAAAGTATATCATTTTATAAGAGAATTATGCCATTTTCACTGATCGTTTTTTTAGTCTCATCATTTCAAATGCTAACTTGAACTTCACCAATATGTCTTTTTTCTAATAAAAACATTGCAATTCTTGATTGCCCTAGCCCCCCACCGATAGTTAAAGGTAATTTGTTTTCTAAAATAGCCTTATGATATGGACTTATTTTTGCTATTTCATAGTCATTTAGTTGATATTGTTTTCTTAGTGAATCACCATCCACTCTAATTCCCATACTGCTTAGTTCCAAAGCGATATCGTTGATTGGATCATAGACAATTAAATCACCATTAAGCATCCAATCATCATAGTCCTTAGCTCTTTTTGAATGTGGCTTATTATCATTTAATAGATAACCAATTTGGTAAATAAAAATAGCTTTGTGTTCTTTTGCTATCTCGTATTCTCTCTCCTCAGGCGAAATATTTGGATAGAGATTATATAGTTCATTTGAACTAATAAAGAAAATTTTTTCTGGAAGTTTTGTTGCGAAAATTTGATAAATTTTATTAATGGTTTTTTCTGTTTCTTTAAGGCATTTATATATTTTTTTAACAACCTTTTTAAGAAAATTAATATTACGATCCTTTTTATTTATAACTAATTCTCAATCTCATTGGTCGACATAAAAAGAATGGGTTTTATCAATATTTTCTTGTTGTCTTATTGCGTTCATATCAGTATAGATACCTTCATAAACGTTAAAATTATATCTTGCTAAGGCATCTCTTTTTCATTTTGCTAGTGAGTGAACAATTTCGATATCTTCATTAATATTTTTAGGTCTAAATATAACTGGTTTTTCTCCTGAGAGACCATCATTTAAGCCACTACTACTTCTTAGAAACATAGGTGCTGATACTCTTGTAAGATTTAAGGCTTTTCTTAATTTATGTGAAAAAACGTCTTTTAGTTTTTCAATCGCAAACTGAGTTTCTTTTAATGTTAAACATGTTTTTTTCATAAAAGAATTTTAACAAATTAAACAAAAAAGTCCATTGAAAAATGAACTCTCTTTTAATTTATATTAAACTATTACTCTTTATCTTGAATTGCTTCAAAACCGGGCATTTTATTACCTTGAATGAATTCGATAGAAGCTCCGCCACCGGTTGAAATAAAACTGAATTTTGATTGGTATCCTAGTTTGTTAATAGCAGTTACTGAATCACCGCCACCGACAACAGAGTAAGCTCTTTCATTATTTGCAATAGCTATAGCAATACCTTTTGTTCCATTTTCAAAGTTTTTGAATTCAGTTACTCCCGCAGGTCCGTTTCAAAATATTGTTTTTGCGGAAGCGATAATTTCGTTAAATAGCTCAACTGATTGTGGGCCAATATCTAATCCCATATATCCATCAGGAATGTTGATATTATCTTTTGTTGTAAATAAAGGAGTTTTATCAGCGAATTCATCAGTGTAAGCATTGTCAATTGGTAAAACAATTTTGTCCTTATATTCAATTAAATATTGTTTTGCCATTTCTACTTTGTCATCTTCACAAATTGATGTTCCCACTTTGTGACCCAACGCTTTTTGGAAGGTATATGCCATTCCACCAACAACTAGAACTTTATCAGCAACATTGAATAATTTTTCAAGTACCTTGATTTTGTCACTAACTTTTGCTCCTCCAATAATAGCAACATATGGTCTTTCGAATCCATCTAATATTTTAGATAAGTGTAAAACTTCATTGTTCATTAATAAACCAAGTGCTGATTCCTTGATGAATTTTGCAATACCTGCCGTTGAAGCATGAGCACGATGTGAAGCACCAAAGGCATCATTAACATAAACATCTCCTAGGCTAGCTCAATATTTTGCTAATTCTTCATTGTTTCCCGACTCAGCCTTATCATTTAAATCCTCAAAACGAGTGTTTTCTAAGAAAATAATTTCTCCTGGTTTTAGGTTTGAAGCTGCCTTTTTAACTTCTTCACCTCTAGTTTCAGGAATAAAGTCCACTTTTTTGCCTAGAATTTCAGAAAACTTTTCTACAACAACCTTTAACGATTTATTTAATTTGTCTTCAGGAGCTTTTATTCTTCCTAAATGTGAAAGCATAATTAGTGATGCGCCATGGTCTAAAATGTACTTGATTGTTGGCAATGCTGCATCGATTCTTTTTGTGTCCATAACCATTCCGTTAGAAACAGGGACATTAAAATCAACTCTTAGAATTACTTTTTTTCCTTTAAGTTCAATATCCTTGATTGTTTTTTTCATTTTATCTCCTATATTTTTTAGTAATTTAATATAAAATTTTTATTAATATATGTGTAATTATAATAAAATAATCTTAATTAATAATCAAACATATTAAAATGATGATTTATTGATTGTTAGGAGAAAGATGGCTCAAAAACAAAAAGATACAAGAACCCTGAATTATGATCCTGAGAGCGATAATATCTCAAGAATCATTACTGAATTTCAGTCATATAAGAAGAATGCTAAATTTTTTAAGGATTATTCTGAGATGGAAATTTTTAATTATTTTCAAAAGATGAGATTTATGAATATTATGGATGAAAGAAATAAGGAAATAATTAAGCAAGCCCAGAATAGACAAACACAATTGCAAATGAAGTATCAAACATATATTGAGTTCGATAGATGATCTGATTCTCCACAGGCAACACAAGCAAAACCAATTAGTAAACTAAGAAGAATTTTGGCAATTATTTTTGTAATAATTATTCAAATCATTGTCTTGATAATAATTATTAAATTAGCAAATGGTAATTCATAAAATTAGATGAGGTTTTTAATGGTTGAATATATTATTTTATTTTTTGTAATCTTTATTTCGGTTGTTTTATCAGTTAATTATATTATTAACATTGTAAATGCTAAGAAGAAAAATAAGTCTATTAAAAAGAGCCTTGGAAGCTCAACTAAAATTAGAATAATTTATCAATTGAGAGAAGCACTAGAGAAACTTTCGGCAACAAAAACTGGTGCAATTATAACAATTGAAAATAATGATAATTTAGACCCACTAAGAACAGATGGAATTATTTTGGATGCGAATATTTCTTCCTCGATCTTAATTTCTATTTTTAATAAACATAGCCCCTTACATGATGGCGCGGTTATTATAAGAAATAATAAAATTTACTATGTTGCTACATTTTATAAAATAACTAAGAAGTCAATTGATAATAAATATGGTGCAAGACATCGCGCCGGAATGGGAATTTCTGAAATGAGTGATGCTTCAACATTAATTGTTAGCGAAGAAAACGGTGGTATAACGCTTGCTGAAAATGGCGTACTACAGTCTGTTCCTTTAGAACAATTGCAAATAGTTTTAGGTAGAATTTTAAGAGATTCTAATTAATAGCTATTAATTTAGTATTATTATATTTTGTGATTTTTTGATAATTAAAAATGAAAAAACGACTTAAATTAAATTGAAAAATTTATATTACTTTTTTAAAGTTTTTATAATAAAAGTTTAAAAAAAATTTAAAAATTTTTATTTTTGTTAAAATTATTTCATTACTTATTTACTTTAAAAATCAATGTTAAACGCCTTAATTTGGACAGGACATAGATGAAAGGCTATGCTTAGGTGGTTAAACGCGTTTAATCTTAAAGATTTTAATATCTATAAAAAAATTAAAAATTTATATAGTTAACTCGAAAGGAAAGAAAATGGCAAAAGTAGATTTTGACCGTTCAAAAGCTCACGTTAACGTTGGAACAATCGGTCACGTTGACCATGGTAAAACAACATTAACAGCTGCGATAGCAACAGTTTTATCTAAAAAAGGTTTATCAGAAGCTAGAGATTACGCTTCAATCGATAATGCCCCAGAAGAAAAAGCACGTGGTATTACAATTAACACCTCACACATCGAATACCAAACAGAAAAGCGTCACTATGCACACGTTGACTGTCCAGGTCACGCTGACTATGTTAAAAATATGATTACAGGTGCCGCTCAAATGGATGGTGCAATATTAGTAGTTGCTGCTACTGATGGTCCTATGCCTCAAACACGTGAACACATTTTATTGGCAAAACAAGTTGGTGTTCCTAAAATTGTTGTTTTCCTAAACAAAATTGATATGTTTAGTGATGATGAAAGAGAAGAAATGATTGGTTTAGTTGAAATGGATATCCGTGGATTGCTAAACGAATATGGTTTCGATGGAGACAATACACCTGTTATTGCCGGTTCAGCTCTTAAAGCATTACAAGGCGACGCCGCTTATGAGCAACAAATTATGGACTTAATGGATGCTGTTGATACATACATTGAAGAACCAAAACGTGAAACAGAAAAACCATTCTTAATGGCTATTGAAGACGTTTTCACAATTACAGGACGTGGAACAGTTGCAACTGGTAGAGTTGAACGTGGTGTTTTATCACTTAACGAAGAAGTTGAAATTGTTGGATTAAAGCCAACTAAGAAAACAGTTGTTACCGGTATCGAAATGTTTAGAAAGAACCTAAAAGAAGCTCAAGCTGGGGATAATGCTGGTTTATTACTACGTGGTATTGATAGATCAGAAATTGAACGTGGACAAGTTTTAGCAAAACCTAAAACAATCGTTCCTCACACAGAATTTGAAGCTACAGTTTATGTTCTTAAAAAAGAAGAAGGTGGACGTCACACACCTTTCTTCCAAAACTATAAACCACAATTCTACTTCCGTACAACAGACGTTACAGGTGGAATTGCATTCATCGGACAACGTGAAATGGTTATGCCAGGGGATACAGTTGAATTAAAAGTTACTTTAATTGCACCTATTGCTGTTGAAGAAGGAACAAGATTCTCAATCCGTGAAGGTGGTAGAACTGTTGGTGCCGGAACTGTAACAAAGATTACAAAATAATTTTAGTTTGAAAAATATGCTGCACAATATGTGCAACATATTTTTTTATTTTTTTAAATGTCATCAGAAATTAGGGCATTTATTTTATTTTTCTTCTTTTCAGTGGTTTCCTTTATAACGGGGGCAGGAATGCCTAATTCATTAGAGTTTTTGCTAATTTTATTAATGACTTCGTTTGTATATTTATATGCTTTTCCAATCTTTTTAGATGCTTGTCCAATAGAATCTAAACCATCAATAATATTGTTATTAACAGCATTGTATTTATTTTGAATTTCGATAAATAAATCTTTAATTTTTTCAATATCTTTTGCAACTCTATAATTTTGGTTTTGAACAGAGTAACTATATATAAAAGCCATCATAAAACTTGGGCCTATTATTAATATTTTATAATCATTGAATATTGCAGGTATAAAGTTATTGTCTTGAATTAATGTTAGGTGTATGCTCTCAGATGGCAGAAATAATATGGCAAAAGGTGTAGTATTATGATATGGCTTGATATATTTATCTCTAATACTTTTAGCCATTTCTTTAAGTTTATCTCTTAATTTTTTAAGAGCATCCTTTTTATCTACTTCATTTTCCTTATCAATATATTTATTTCATGTATCTAAAGGAAATTTACTATCAATCGGGATAATGATTTCTTGTTCTTTGCCATCAATAATATTTTTTGACCTAATAACAAAATCTACTTTTTCATCACTTTTTGGATCAATTTTATATTGTTCAAATCAGAGATTATTTTTAAGTGACGGAAAATGGTTTTCTAAAATTTGTCTTAATGAGAATTCACCAAAATTTCCTACAGTTTTATTGTTTGAAAAAGCTTTGTTAAGATCAATAACACTTTTTTGAATAGTGCTAAATTCAGTCATGCCTTTGTTCATTTCATCCATCGAGCTCTTGATATTATTAAAATGTTCATTGATTTGTTTTGTTAATTTATCTTCAAAGTGTTTATCTATTTTTGTTTTAATTTCTTCAAATCACTCACGATTTCTTTTAGTTATATCTTCAAGTCTTGTATTAACATTTTCTCTTAAAACATTTGATAATTTATTTAGATCTTCATTTTGAACCTTATTACTTTCTTTTATAACACTAGCTATTCGAACCAAATTATTGTTGATTATTTCATTATAAGACTTTCCAAATTCATTTATTGTTTTGTTTAATTCATTTTTTAAATTATTTATTTTATCACCAATGATTTCAGTTAAAAAACCTTTTTGATTTAGTTCTAACTTATCTAATTTTATTTCAATATGGTTATTAATTTCATTTAGATGGTTTTGGATTTCATTTTTTATAATTTCCTCAGTTTTTGTTTTTGCCTTTTCAGCTCTTAATCTTTGTGTGATTAAATAAGATAATGTGGAAACTATTCCTATTAGTGCTAATGCACTAATTACAATCAAGGCAATTAAAAGATTATTCATATTTTTACCTCCTTATTTTTAGAATAATGCTATTAATAATTTAAACATAAATAATGTAATATTTTTTGGTTATTTCAAATATTCAAAAAATAGCCTTAATTATTATAAAATTTATTGTAATTATGAAGAAAATGCAAAAAAAAATATTTCTATCATCATTAGTTACATTACCTGTTTTTGCAACTGCACCATTAGTTGTTTCATGTAAAAATAAAAATCAAGTTGAAGAAGATAAAAGTCTTGAATTTAGTGCTATTAAACAAAAATATGAAAAGCTTAATTGAGATGATTTTCTTTTGGCTAAAAAAGTAAAAGATGAAAATATTTCTTATAAGGATTATACTTATGAATCATTCTTTGAGTGGGGTAGTGAAAAAGGGTTAAACGCCTTGGATAAAATAGAAATAAATGGTAAAAGTTCTGATTTAACATCAAAAGAGTCACAAGCGTTGGATAATAATATAACTGCTAAAAAATATATTTCTAAGGATTTTATTGATCTTGTTGATAACTATAATAAAACAAAAAATGATGATGAAAAATTGATAGTAATTTTGAGAAGTCAAAAACTCCCCTTGCCTGAAGCAGCCATATTAGTTTGAACTTGGTTAACAAAGAAAAAATATTTAAAAGAAGCCAAGAAAATTGAGGAATTAAAAAATATTAGTAGCAACAAGATTGTTCTATATGGCCATTGGTTTTATAATAGAGAATATGATAAAAATAATGATAGCAATAAAAAGTGGAAAATTGTTGGATATGTTGTCCCCACAATTAGCTTTAGTGCATTATTTTTATATATAATAATAGCAATATTGGTTAAGCGCAAGAAAATAGCTTTTAAAGCTAAGAAAGGAAGAGCTAAATAATGTATGCAATAATTAATAACAAAAAACCTGTTATTTTTAGCGATGTAGATGGTACGCTGTATCGAAATTTTGATTTAAGACCAGATACCGAATATGATATTAGGTTTGCTATTGATAATGGTGCTGATTTTAACATATGCACCGGAAATCCGGTGCAAGAGCGCATGTTAAATTTAGCTAAAAGACTAAATGTGAGATATCTTCTTTGTTCATCTGGTGCTGAAATATATGACGTGAAAAAAGCAGAGATTATTAAGAGTTGAAATATTGAATTCTCTTATTTAGAAGAAGTAATTAAAATTGCAAATGAGTTAAATTTACAAGTTATTTTTTGAGATGACAAAAATTATTTTTATCTAAAAGATGAAAAGATTATAATTGACGAGGTTATAAATTATCATTTTGTTAGTGACAAAAATAAGAAAATGATACCTAAATTGTGAAAAGGTGAGTTTATAAAACCTATTAAAATTGAGTTGTATGCCATTGACGATCAGCCATCAACAACACTATATGAAAAAATATATGATAGTATCAAACACCTAAAAGATAAAATGGAAATTATTGTGACCCATTGCAATATAGAAATTAATTCGTTAGGAGTTAATAAAGGAAGTGCCGTTAGATGAATGGTTGAAAATATTTATAGCAATGAAGAAGTAATGCTAAAAGAAGTTATGACTATCGGAGATAGTAATAATGATACCCCGATGTTAAAACTTACTGATTATTCATATGCAATGGATAATTCATCTAATGAAGTATTAAAAACTGCTAAACTTTTTACAAGTGATGTAGCACAAAATGGGTTAGGGGAAGCTATTTTGGACTATTTATATCGATTAAAGAATATTACAAGAAAATATATGTTTCATGAATTTATAAAGGAGAAGTAAGATGAAGGTAACAAGAATTGGACAAAATTATATTTTAAAGGTTAATAATATTAATAAATTATCTCCTTTTTTTAATGAAACTAATGTTAAACTAGTTGACTTTTTGGGCGAAGATCAGCCGTTAGAACTAATTATATCTGATAATTTAACATTTGAGGAATTGGGTAGATTAATTCTATCTTTCTATGGATATAATAAGAATCCATATTATCCAATCTTTGATACAAGTGAATTCGATGAGAAAGAACTCAGAGAAATAACTTTTGAAACAAGAGCTCAAAAAGGCTTGATTGCCAATGTTGATGACTTTTTATTCAAAAAAATAGAATATCTTGATAAGAAATCAAATTATTTTACAGCAATATTATCTGATTTTTCGGTTGTTTCGTTTGAATTTACTCTTAAGAAGGGTATTAAATACGCTGGAGTATCATTGGCCGAAAGATTTAGCGCTATGCTAAAGCAAAACACAGATGCGGTATTAAAACATTCATTAAAATTTAATAAAACAAATAGGGTCGAAAATAGTAAAAACACAAGCGTTTTTGGTATGCAACTAGCAAAATCTTTATATGATAATAATTACGTATATGCTTTCCATAATTCTCTTGTTCCTTCTTTTGGGGAAGTTTCAGCTACGACAGAATTTTTTGATTTTGGTCTTCTTTCAAGATTAGAACTTTCAACCATATCTAAAGAAATTTCATCAATTTTTGAATGAAGAAGTAAAGACAAAATATATCAGTCATACTTCGAATACATTGCCCCTAGTTTAAATGACCATGAGTTGCTTAATATGGGTTCAATAGGTAATTTTTTTGGTTCGAAAGAATTATCAGAATCTGAACATAATGATGTAAAGAAAATTCAAGAAATTCTAAGTAATCCTGAAAAATATGCAAAATCTGAGAAAGAAATGATTGAAAAAGTTAAGAATGGTGATTTAGACTTGCCTTTTGATACTTCAAAAATTCAAACTCGTGATGATTTGAGATACGCATTTATAGAAAGTTTCGTTGAACCTTTAATTGATATGGGAATTGATGAAGCAGAAATCGTTCAAACATTGAAGGAATTTGTTGCTCAGGTTAAACAAGGAACTTTTGTTCCTGGTGTGCCCGCAATGAACATTACGGACTTTGAAGATGAGTCATTTATAAGAACTGTGCTTGAAATATATAGAGAAAAGAAGTCAGGAAGAGAAAAAACAAGAGAGCAAGAACAAGAAACAGTAGATGAAGATGAAATAAATTAGGTTAGTTCTTATAATATATTATTTTCATTATTTGCTTGTATTATAGAAATATAAAAAAATGGGCTTAATTAAGCTAAAAATGGTCTATTTTTTTAAATATGATAATAAATATTCTTAATTTAAAATGGTAAACATTCATTATTAAATAATTAGAAATCAAACAATCAATCATGAATATCGTATTTTATTATAGATATTCATTTTTTAATTTTTTATTTACTATTTAAAAACACTAATTTATTAATATAATTCTATATTATGAAACATAATAATATTATTATTAAAAATGCAAGAGAAAATAATTTAAAAAATGTTAATCTTGAAATACCAAGAAATAAATTTGTCGTTTTCACCGGGCTTTCAGGGTCTGGAAAGAGTTCGCTAGCATTCAACACCATCTATGAAGAGGGGAGAAGAAGGTATGTTGATAGCTTATCAAATTATGCTAAACAATTTTTAGGTGGAACAAAAAAACCTGATGTGGATAGTATTGAAGGATTGAGCCCTGCCATTTCTATTGAGCAAAAAACGGTCCACAATAATCCTCGTAGTATTGTTGGCACAGTAACGGAAATTTATGATTTTTTGAGATTGTTATACGCAAGAATAGCAAAACCTTATTGTCCAAATCATAAAATTGAAATTACAGCGCAAAAAAGCCGAGATATTATTAATTATGTTTTGTCGCAAAATGAGGGCTCTAAAATATTTATATTATCTCCAATAATTAATAATCAAAAGGGCTCTTTTGCTACCACGTTAGCAAAACTAAAAAAGGACGGTTTTCTCAGAATAAAAGCTAATGGTACTATTTTGGAACTAGAAAAAGACCCAATTTTGGATAAGAATAAAAGGTGAAACATCGACTTAATCATTGACCGCTTTAGTTTATCAAATGATAAAGAAACAATGTCACGTGTTGCTGAGGCTGTCGAGATTGCTTTATCTTATTCTAATGGATTGGTGACTATTGAAGTTGTTGGAGGACAAACAAACACATATTCAACAACACATAGCTGTAAATACGGCGATTTTAATATGCCAAAAATTGAACCACGACTTTTTTCATTTAACTCACCAAATGGAATGTGTTATAAATGCAAGGGACTTGGTGTCTTGCAAAAAGCATCATGAGATTTAATATGTCCAGATAAAACAATGTCAATAAATGAAGGTGCAATATTAATTTATAAAAATATTATTAATTCTCGCAATCTTGAGTGGCAGGAATTTGATAGAATGTTAGGATACTATGGTATTCCAAAAGACGTGCCAATAGGTGATTTATCTAAGGAACATATAAATATTTTAAAATATGGCTCGATGGAGGAAATTTCCTATACTATTATTTCTGAAAATGGAATTAAATATGAACGTAACAAAAGGATTGAAGGTGTTTGTGAAAAAATTGAGCGTAAATACCTTGATACTTCATCAAATGAAATGCGAATGTATTATTCTCGTTATTTGTCTGATACTCAATGTGATGAATGCTACGGAAAAAGATTGAATAAATTTGCCCTTGCTACTAAAATTAATGGTTTGGATATATATGAATTATGCAATATGTCCATTGAAGAACTTAAAGAATTTATTAATAATATAATAATGACTGACCTTGAAAAAGAAATAACTAATCTTATTTTGCAAGAGATAAACCATAGAATAGATTTTCTTATCAATGTTGGATTACAATATTTAACCTTGAATAGAAAAGCAGAAACGCTTTCTGGCGGTGAAGCTCAAAGAATTAGGTTAGCAACACAGATTGGTGCTAATTTAACAGGTGTCTTATATGTTTTGGATGAACCCTCAATTGGTTTGCACCAAAAAGATAATGAAAAATTACTGAATTCATTGCAAAAAATGGTTAATTTAGGTAATTCCTTGATTGTTGTTGAACATGACGAAGATACAATAAGACATGCTGATTTTATAGTTGATATTGGTCCAAAAGCCGGTGAACACGGTGGAGAAATTGTTGCTAGTGGCAATATTCAAAAAATAATGAGTACAAATGAGAGCATTACTGGCCAATATCTTGCAAAAAAACTTGAAATTAAGGTGCCAAAATCAAGGCGTTCTGGTAATGGTAAAGTATTAACATTAAAAAAAGCTACTGCTAATAATCTAAAAAATATAACGCTAAAATTTCCGTTAGGTAAATTTATTGCAATTACTGGTGTTTCTGGGTCTGGTAAATCTTCCTTAATTAATCAAGAATTGGTTAAGGAATTGGAAAACGCGATGAATAGAAAGGCTTATTATAGCCTTGTTAAAAACGAAAAAATTAATGGATTTTTAGAAGTTGATAAGTTAATTAAAATTGATCAAAGTGCAATTGGGAGAACACCAAGATCTAATCCTGCTACATATACTGGTGTATTTGATGATATTAGAGAAATATTTGCTAATTTAGAAGAATCAAAAATTAGGGGATTTACTAAATCAAGATTTTCATTTAATATACCCGGAGGTAGATGTGATAAATGCGAGGGTGATGGAGTTATTAAAATTGAAATGCATTTTTTACCTGATGTATATGTGACATGTGATCACTGTGATGGTCAAAGATATAATTATGAAACTCTTGAAGTAAAATATCATGGAAAGTCAATAAATGATGTGTTAAATATGACTATCGAAAAAGCATATACATTCTTTATTCAAAAATCTAAAATTAGAGATCAATTGCAAACATTAATTGATGTGGGTTTAGGATACATAAAACTCGGACAAAATGCAACAACATTATCTGGTGGCGAAGCACAACGAGTTAAATTAGCAACTTATTTGCAAAAGAAACCTACTGGTAAATCGTTATATATTTTAGATGAACCAACAACTGGCCTTCATTCTTATGACGTACAAAATTTATTGAATGTTTTGAATAGAATTGTCGATAATGGCGATACAGTTATAGTTATTGAACATAACCTCGATGTAATTAAGAGTGCCGACTATATTATTGATTTGGGCCCTGATGGAGGTAAGTATGGAGGCAATATCGTTGCAACCGGAACACCTGAACAAGTTGCTGATGTTAGCTACTCATATACTGGTCAGTATTTAAGTAAGATATTAAAATCATCATAAAAATTTATTAAATTAAAATATAATTTTATATAAATTATATATAAGTAATTCTTTATTATTTTTTATTATGAAGGGAGAAAGTATGAAGGATTATGCAGGCGTTAGTCTTCAAGTTGGCCCTTTTCACGTATATTCTTTAACTTTAATGTTAGGTATGATATGTGCAATACTGACAGTTGCTTATTTCTGAAGAAGAGAAAAATATTCCTTTGAGCAATTAGCAATTCTAATTTTTATTGCTTTGCCTACCGCTATTGTTGGTGCGAGATTTATCTTTGTCGTTCAACAACTAATCGAACATAGAGGATGACCAAATGGGCCTTGATATACAATATTTTATGTATGGCAAGGAGGTTTATCTATTCATGGTGGGGTTATTACTGCTACAATTTGTTGTGTATTATACATTGTATTTTCAAAAAATCCAAAGAGGATAAATTTAAGAAAAGCATTTTCTATTATTTTACCTGCCGTTTTTATTGGTCAAGCTATCGGTCGTTGAGGAAACTTTGCTAATCATGAAGTTTATGGACAAATTATGTCTGAAACATCGTTTGCATTTAAGATATTACCTAAGTTGATTAGAGACCATATGTTTATTAATGGACACTATCGTCTTCCATTATTCCTATATGAATCAATTGCTAACTTATTTGCTTATATCTTGCTTGTTTGAATTTTAAACAATTACAACTGATTAAGACCCGGAACCACTGGGGCATTATATATTATTTTTTATGGAATTCTACGTTTCGGAATGGAACCATTACGTCAAGATAATTATGGTATCTATAAGGTAATTTCAGCTTTATATATGGTCGTTGGTACGGTTTTATTAATTCTATTCGAATTTGTAATTAAGCTAAACTTTAATGTTTATAAGGTGTATAAATATAAGAAAGAATGAACTCATAAAATATTCTACTTTATTGTTTATGAACCTAAAAATGACAACAAAGGTCTATTAAGAAGAGATCTATTAAGTCGTAAAGAAGCAGAGGATCAAAAAATAACGTTAGCCTAAAAAACTAATGTTTATTTTTTTAAAAAAGGAGAAAAATGAAAAAAGTATTTGATGTTTTAATTATTGGTGCAGGTCCAGCTGGTTTAACAGCAGCTTTATATTTATCTAGAAATGAGTATAATGTAGCTTTTATTGAATCATCTGTTCCCGGCGGTAAAATCGCTCAACAATCTAAGATTGAAAACTATCCTGGTTTTGATTTTATAAGTGGTTTTGAATTAGCAACAAGTATGTTAAATCAAGCAAGAAAAAATGGAGCCAAATATATTTATGGAAAAGTTGTAGAAATTAGGAACATTAGCGATAATGAAAAAATAGTTATTTTAGAAAACGGCGATGAGTATTATGCACAAGTTGTTGTTATTGCTAGTGGAATGACTAATTTAGTACCAATATCAATTGAAAATATTGAAAAATTTAGGGGACGTGGAGTTTCTTATTGTGCTGTATGTGATGGCGCCTTATATAAAAATGAACCATGTGCAATTATTGGTGGTGGAAACTCAGCATTTGAAGAATCGACTTTTTTAGCAGCAACCGCATCAGAGGTGCACATTTTTGTAAGAGACATAGTTAGAGCTGAAGCAAAAATTATTAACGATGCAAAAAAGCATGCAAATATTTATATTCATTATAACTCTGAAATATTAAAACTTCAAGGTGAAGATAAATTAGAAAGTATTATTGTCAAAATTGATGGAAATATTCAAGAAATGAATATTAAGGCGGTTTTTCCTTATATTGGTTTTAAGGCTGCGACATCGTTTATTTCTAACAAAGAAATGTTAGATGAGCGTGGTTTTATAATAGTTGATAAAAATATGGAGACACAATTCAAAAATATCTTTGCTGTCGGTGATGTTGTAGCTAAGGATATCAGACAAATTACAACTGCAACTAATGACGGCACTATTGCGGCAAGAGTTATTTCCTCACGTATTATCAAATAATAAGTATGTCAAAGAAAACAATTTTTAAAATTATTCCTACGATTTTTTCGCCACTTAGCGTGGCTTTTTGTAATTCTTGTCAAGTCAGCGAAGATGATAATGTTAATTTAATGGTTCCGTTTGTAGAAACCCATGAAAAAAAAGCATTTGCCGCTATTGTAGAGTTAGTTAATAAATTCAATGATACTCTTGATTCAAAATATGCTAATCACAAAATTAGAATTCGCAACTCATTTGACAAAAAAAACATTAATAATAAAGTTATTTTAGAGCTAAATATCAAAGATAGTAGAACACCTTCCTTAATTCTTTCCTACCCTTCTATTGTTTCGGCTATTCATTATAATAACCGATTAGTTGAACTAACCGATATTGCAAAAAAGAGTAATATTGAGAAAAAGATTTTAGATTATAATAATCGTCTTGGTTTTGATAATCGAAATGAAATTTTTAGCCTACCTGTTGGCATTAGTTCAGAGATGCTTATTGTCAATAAGAGATTATTAATTAATTATTTTTATTCAATTTATGACAAAATCAAAGAATCATCAGAGCCTTTTTTAGCTAGATTCAAAAATTTTAAAATTATTAATATAATAAGAAGTTTTATACCAACTAGTGCAGATAAAAAAAATGAGGAATTAATTAATTATTTAAGTAATAAAATACTTTGCTATGATGATATGTTTAATGAGTTTGTTGATCTTATAAAAAAAATGGAAATTAATGAGGATAATACAAGTATTTTATTTGTTAAGCATATCGAAAATTATATTTTTGAGACCTTATTTAAAAAAGCTGGATCTGACTTTAATAATTATTTTCTTAAATACAATCAAGATTTTAAAATAGATTATGCCAATATTTTTAAAATAAATAGGAATGAGTATGAGGAATTTAGAGAAACTCTTATAAACTTCTATACTGCCCTAAAGTCAAAAAAAATTGATATTGATGTTACAAAAAAAATAACTATTGAAGGGCTACAAGACCAACTTTTTACGTTCATAACAACTAGAGCATATAAGTATAATCTAAAATATTTCTTAAATCATCAGGATGATTTTTTGATTTTAGATGTGCCTCATCGTAAAACTAAAGAAGATAAAAAAGGCTCATTTTTTATCCAAGGTTTATTTCTCTCTGCAATAAAATCGGCTGTAGGCGCGAAAAATGAGGTCATAAATCTTTTTTTAGATTGAATGTATAATCAAAATAATAGGCATGAGCAAATTGTTGATGGGAGGCCTCTTTATTTAACGCCAATTGAATATTTAAGCTATCAACTTGATTATATTTTTCCCACAAAAAATTTTAAAAATGAGATAAAAAAACACAACTATTCAAATATTGCGAATGATTTAGTTTTAAAAAATATCTTTGATAATGACCTGATCCCCTTTAGTGATCTCATCGATATAAAAGAATCTAAATTTAGGGAATATATTAAAATATTAGTTGAGAATAACCTTATTGAAAAAATAAGAAGGGATATATCACCAAAACAAGCAATAGATGAATTTCTTGTTAAGCTAGAAGAACTTATAAAATAAAGGATAAAAAATATGAAGCTGAAATTATTTCCTAATTTCTATGAATCTACAAATAATAAAATAAATAGCAATTTCGTTAGTAGAAACAATCACATTATTGCTAAAATTAAGGCAGGATATGATAACTTTAATGAGGTTACTATTAAATTATTAGGATTTGCTATTAAGAATGTTTTATCTAATGTTAGCAAGGATAAAAAATCAATTTTAATTGCAAATGATGGCAGCCATAAATTTTTAGCTTTTTTTGAAAATGAATTAATTGATAAAATCAATGGTGATCATATAGACTCATATGGTTATGAGAAAAATGAACCTGTTAGTAGAGCATTTTGTTCATTTACAAACAGTGTTAGCGAAGCTTTTGTGGTTATCATATATCTTCATAAATATGATAATAATAATTTTGCTATTTCGTTATATGGTAAGAATAATGAACCATTAAATCATAAAATAATTGAATATATTCTAGACGAATATACAAAAGTATCAATAGACTTAGTTAAGGATAGCAATACGCAAATGCGTAATTTAAATTTTAGGAAAATATTAAAGGAATACACTGATTTTCTTTTAAGTAAAAACTTTACTAAAAACGCTAATCATATTCTCAAAATAGGTGTAATTTCTAGCGCGCTACAAGATTCATTTGTTAAGAAAATTCTTGGAAAAAATGATATTGCTTATACAGTTTTAAAAGATACATTTAAGCCTGATAAGCCTAGTTATTTGAAATTTTCAATTTTTAAACTTGCATTGCTTAAAAATGTCGATTATATTTTTAAATTTTCGTTTGACTATGAAAAGGTCTATTTATATAGAAGAAATAATAAACAAAAATATTTTATTCAATATGATTTGGTTGATATCTCTGACCTTGTGATAAATTATTTATCCTTTATTAATAATTACACAAATACAAACAATGACTTTAAAAATCTAAAAAGTATTGCTACATCAAATCTTTGTAAGAAGGAGAATATTACAAACATAGCTAATAAATATAAAATTAACCTTGGTTTTAGTTGAAAATTTGATTCAAAAAATATAGAAAAACCTGATTTTATGTTTTTTAATGAAGATTATCAGGTTTATTTTAGTAATGATAAAAAAATCAAGTATGATGCATTTTTATTTTTTAATATTTTAGTTGATATGTTAAATTATTATCAAACTCAAGAAATGAGATATGATGATATATGTGACCAAAATTTGGACCTATCAAATAAATTGATTATTAGTGAATTTGTTTATGATTGTCATCCATCAAATGTTGTTGACTTTGAGACTAAATTATATATGCAGGATTCAATTGCCCAATTAAAAGTTAGCACAATTGAAGATGTTAGAAAAAATTTTAAGGATAGTGATACAAAGTATGTTGCAAAGTTTAATTTTGAGCAAAGAGAATGAATGGCTATTAAATACGATGCTAAATACGAAAAATTAATTTTTGTGATTCAAGAAAAAAATAATACTAGAGGTAATATTGCAAAAAAAATCAAGAAGTTTATGCATAAATTTACAATTAAATATGATAAACCATTGATTAATTTGGCTGAATAAATATTTCTTGCGAAAATAATTAGTTATTGACAATAAAAATAAGGTATAATTGTAAAGCATTGACAACAGCATAAATAATATTATTTAAAAGTTTTTTCTTTGTTTTATAAATTTGATAGTAAGGAAGCTGTTTAACCGAAATCATTAGAGAAAAAAATATAAATTAAGAATTATTTAATTGTCTTTGCATATTGAAAGGAAAAAAATATGTCAAGATTCTTAGGATCAATTTTTAAAAAATCTAGAAGATATGGAACATCGCTTCTAGAAAATAATAAAGAATTCACAAAGGGTAAGAAGAGAATGACTGCGCCTGGTCAACATGGTGCCAAAAGATCGAAACCTTCTGATTACCAATTACATATGTATGAAAAGCAAAAAGTTAGATTTATGTATGGTTTAAATGAAAGACAATTCAAAAATCTATTTACTATTGCCGCTAGAAAAGATGGTGTTACAGGTATTAATTTATTGCAACTAGTTGAATCTAGACTAGACAACCTAGTATTTAGAGCAGGATTCGCTCGTACTAGAGCTCAGGCAAGACAATTTGTAAACCATAATCACGTAGTTGTTGATGGACATAAGGCAAACATACCTTCAATGATTATTAAACCAGGCTCTGTAATCGAACTTAAATCATCATTAGAAAATAATGCAAATGTTAAAGACGCTCTTGAAGTTATGACAACCGCTGCATGATTAACTCGTGATGGGAATAAGTTTACATATACAAGAATGCCAGAAAGAAATGAGTTTGCAAAAGAAATTGATGAATCATTAATTGTTGAATATTACAACAGACGTTAAAATTTGCGCTTCGGCGCATTTTATAATTCATTTTGGGACATTTGTTAATGTTGCAAATAATGTAGTTTATTCAAAGCGTTTTTTTGGATTAATTTAATATAATAAAATGCTTGCAAATATAGTATAATAATAAAGCCATGAGAACGGTAACCTTGTAAATTGGTCAGGATAGAGATATAGCAGCCATATCGAGAAGTGCAGTGTCTTGTGGTTTTTATTTTAAGGAGAAAGAAATGATTTGCACACGTTTATTAAGTCCTATAAAAAATCAAGAAGATTATGATATATTACCAATTCTTGATTTAGGTGATTTTGTTATTTATAAAAAAATTGCAAAATCTCCGTTTTATAATTCTATTGATTATGAATCATACATAAGTAATGAAGAAACTCAATATAATTTCTACTTTGAGGAAAGTTTATATTTCATTTGTTCTTATGAATTGTTTTATAGTCAGTTTAATAAAGATGCTGTTTTTATTAAAAATATCACTGCCAATAAAAAAAATTCTTATTTTAAATTAAAGCAGTTAAAAAAAATTCGTGAAATAATAAACAATGATGGAAAAGGTGGAACATTAATTACGTTTAAATATAAAGAAAATAATTTTTGACCATTTTATGTTTTTTGCGATCAAGAAATTGCTGAGAAAGAATTTAAATATCTATTAGAAACAGTATATAAATGTGACGTTAATGCAAATATTCAGCTTCATGAAAATTATTTTATTAAAATAAAAACCGCAAATGATGCTTTTTTAAACAAAGAATCATCAGTTTATCATTATGTTCATAATATTATTGGGATTAATATTGAAAAAGCCATTTATGACTTGGAATCAATAAATTAAAAAGTCCAAAAGGACTTTTTAATTTATTATTTTTGGTACCTTATTCCTAATTGAGGGCCTGTTTTTAATCAGTTACAATTTATTTTTGAAAAAGAAGATTAAATAATTAAAATATTCAAACAACATATTTGGAAGAAAATTTATCAAATTTTGTCATGTTGTTTGGTTGTTTTTGCATAATAAATTTAGATTTGTGTAATTGCTATACTAAAATCTCTTACTAAAAGGTAAGCCTGAGATTAATTTACACAAAATTTTGTACACTACTGAAAAAATCCTTTTATTTTAACTTAATAAACTCCATAAAAATGGAATATTTATTTTTTTATACTTAAAGTGGGAAATACGGGAATTGTTTATCTATATATAAATCTTTAAAAATTTTAGTTATTGTCAAATATTGCCCGGTATAAGCAACGAATGATATTTTTTTATCATCTTCTAATAATATACATATTTATTATCACCTTTTCTAATCATTTTGACATTTTTAGACATTTGAACTCTTTGGCCTTTTAGTATCATTTTTACCTTATTTTCTTTAGTTTATTTATAACTAAATTATTATATATTTGAGGTCAAAAAAGTAAAAAAATACTGATTTTTTTAATAAATCAGCATTTTCCCCTTATTTTATTGTTTAGTTATTAAAAATGTTAAAAGTTTAAGTTATTAATTTATGAAAATCATTAATTAATGTTTCAATAAAATATTTTATTCAAAGAACGGTTCATGTCTTCGAGGAAATCCGTCTTTATCTAATGGAACGCCTTTTAGTAGCGTATCCTTATATTTGGCTTTAAACTCATCTCATAGTTTTTTAGCGACTTCTTTTCTTTCATCAATATTTAGAGCAATTTTATCAATTCATATATATTTGTTTTCTTGGCTAATTATATTTTCTGATGCTTCAGCAACCATTGAAACCCAATATTCAACAAAGGCGATTTGTGAACTTGCCCTTCAGAAATCCCTTGTATTAGTTCTTTTTCCAATCAAGCTAGAATCAATATTAAGAGCTACTATTTCTTTGCTGTTTATACTAGGAGCTTTCTTAAAGCTGTCAAATTGCGCATCAAGTCTTGATTTTTCATTTTCATCCAAGAACGGATTTAATTTTAAGTCTTTAATAAATTGTAGATAGTCATAATCAAGCTTTTTTAATCTTCTTGCATTAAAGAATATATGTTTTAGATAATTATTTTCTGCTTCTATGGCTTGTTCACGTGTTGTCCCTGGATCTTCAAATATTTTTTTAATATGATCAATATGTTCTTTCGCAACATTTACTGGGAATGGACCGGCTTCAGGCGGGATTTGTGTAGAATGTTTTTCAACTCTTTCAATAAAGAAGAATGTTCAATTCTTAGTTTTGCTATCATCTTCTCAACGTTTAGCAAAATTTTCTACTTCCTGTTTAACTTTTTTATATTGATCTATGGTTGTTGTTTGATAAAGTATTTTATTTTGCAACGCCATTCCTTTATTTCTGAATTCACTTTCAGCTGCATGATTTCCTATTCCTTTAATTACTTGTATTTTTGCAATAATTGAGAATAAGGCTTTCTTCATTTCACTAAAATCCTGGAAGGTTTGAGTATAATCGCTATTTATTATGGTTCCCCCGTTTGCATGTTGCAATTTTAAGTCATTAAGTTCTGCGGCTTTTTGACGATCTATATCATTTTTTATAGCATCTAGTTGTTGCTTAGTAGTTGCGTCAGTAATTCTCTTGTTTAGCATTGATAATTCCGAACTATTTAAACCTCCTCTACCAGTTTGACCATTTCCATTTGAGTGGCCAGATAGGTCAAATAGTTCAAGTTTTGAAACTTCATCTTTTAGTTTATCTTTTTCCTTAATTAAGTTAAGTTGTTGCTTAACCATATCTAGGTCTGATTCACTATCGATGTGTTTTAGTTGGTTTATTAAATCTTTTTTATCTGCCGAATCCTTTTGTTTTTCTATTTCTTTTTGAATATTACCTTTTTTCTTTTCTAATGCTTCACGATGTTTCATTATAGCCTTACCGGTAATATGTTTAATACCACTATTTTGGCCATCGATACTTATGGTGCTATCAAGCTCTCTTTTTAAATTTTCTTTTTCTTTATTATCTGTTAATTTATCAATAGCGTCAAGAGCCCTCTTAACAGCATCTTTTATCTTCTTATTATTTTCATTTAATCTATTAATTTCATCAATTGATTGTGCTTGATCAATTTGGCGTTTCAAAGTTTCGTTCGCGTGAGATTTGTTTCCACTAGGATAGTTAATTTCGTCGACAATTTTCTTTGCTTCATCTTTAGCTCTTTGAAGTTCCTTAGACTTTTGCTTAATTTCTTTTTCTTTTTGATTTTCTGCTTCAGTTTTAATAGCATCAAAGTTTTCGATACTATTTGTTGGGTTATCTAATTTTTCTTGCAGTTTTTTCTTTTCATTTTGATCAGTAATTTGCGAAATAACTTCTTGAGCTAAACGCTTTTTGTTTTCATAATCCTGTTTATATTTTCTAACCTTTTGTAATAATGTTGAAATTTTAGTATGATCAGCCTTAGAAAATTCTGTTAAGAATTCATTTTTCTTTGCTTCTGGTTTAATATTATTTATTTCATTTTTTAATGTATCAATATTTGTTTTTAGCTTATTTAGAGTCGTTTCCACAGAATTTTTATTTGAATAATCAATTTTAGATGTTAGATCCTGCTTAATTTTTTCTTTTGTTTTTAATGAATCAGTTCTTAATTGCGATGGTTTTTCTGGATATGCTAATTTATCAATAAATAAGTTGAAGTTTTGTCTTGTAGCATTTGTCACAAGTAACTTAATGTCAACGATGGTTTTAGATAAATTTGTATGATCATTGGGAACTTGTATGTTATCGATATTTCTCGTTATATTATTTTTTTCATTTTGAGGAATATTGGTTAAAGTGCCAATTTTTTCTTTTGAAAGACGTTTATAGTTTAGTATTATTTCATTTTTTAAGTTATTTTCATTATAAATGTCATTGCCAGTTATTGTTGTAGGAACAGTTTGGTTTAATCTTGTTATTAAATTGTTCTTATCTGGTCCATCATTAAATGAACTATTAATTACATTTTTGTATGTTTCAATCTTATTAGCTCAACCATCAGGCAACGCATTGTTAGCTTGATCTATATTTTCCGCTGAATTTAGCTTTTGTTTTATTTTTTGAACTGCTTGTGCATTATCTTGTGAATATTTTAGATTTTCGCCATTGGCACCTAACTGATCTTTCTTTTTTTGCATATGGCTGCTAAAATTAGTTATCTCAGTTTGTTTTTGATCTAAACTTTGGATATTATTTAATTTATCGACAGCGTTTTTTAATGCAGTTTTGGCTTGGGTTGCTTCAGGTGATTTAGGATCTGGATAAGGAATTTGGTCAATTAATTTATTAATTTCCTTTTTCTTATTAGCAATGCTTGTATCGCTATCTTGTTTTGTTTTCTTTTGTTTAGCCTTATTTAATTCATTTTCTAGATTTCTAGATATTTCTTCTAATTGAGCTTTTGTTTTTGTTGTTAGATGAGGTTTATTTTGCGAATTGTATGTATTAAGAATATTTTGTAGTTCTTTCTTAATTGTGTTGTATTCTTTTTTATTTAGGTTTGAAGTTATATAAGTGTTAATTGCATCTGCTTTTTGTTGCACTTGTGTTCTTAATTTTTGTTTTTGGGTATTAATAGCATCAAGAGCATTTTTGGCAACATCCTCAGCCGCCGTTAAACTTCTATTAGCATTGATAATTTGAGCATCAGTTAGTTTAGTAGTTTTATTAGCTGCTGGTTGTGCTGAACTAATCGCATTTGTAAGTGCCTCTGTTGAACTTTTTAATGCCGGTTCCTTATCCATCTCGGTTTTTGTAGCATTCGCTTTGGTAAGAGTCGCTTCTAATTTAGCAATTTCAGCATCAGTATTCTTATTTGCGGCTACTCTTTGTGTTTCGGCGTTTGTTGTTGCCTGTTCTAAGGCTTTAGTCTTATCTGAAATGCTTTTAATTGGGTCAATCTTTTCTTTGGATTTATTTGTATTAATTTTTTGTTGCAATTGACTAATTATGGTGACTAAATTTGCGCGGTTTGGATCTTGTTTTAATGAATTTAATTTTGCTTTTGCATTTCTGAGTTTTTGGTCATGTTGAGCTTGCGCAGCATGAAGTCTATCATTAAAATCATTTATTGCACGGTTTGCTTCATTTTTTAAGTTATCAATTACTTGTTTTTGCTGAATATATTTACTTTGATCATTATCATTAATAATTCTTTCTGCTTCTTTAATAGCTTCTTCTAAGCGCTTTTTAAGTTTTACCATTTCAGGGTCACGAGTAATAATACGCTTTGCAACATCATTTATTTGATTTTTAGCATTTATTAGATTTTGTCTATTTCTTGCTACAATCTGGGTATCTTTTTGAGTTTTATCACTTTTGGCTTTTTCAAGTGCATCATGAAGTTTTGACTTAAGTTGTTCTAAATCGCGTTTTGTTTTAGAATTAATATTTGCTTTATCATTCTTATTATAATCATTTAAAACTCGTTCTAATTCAGTCTTAATTTGATTATAATCACTATTATTAGATAAATTTTGGGTTATATATTGTTGAACATTATTAGCGTTTGTCTGAATTTCACTTATCAATTTTGATTTTTGAACATTGATATTATCAAGTGCAGCTTTTGCAACTTTTTCAGCATCAGCAAGCGCCTTATTAGCTTCTTTTATTTGGGCATCAGTTGCATTTTTACTTGCGTTTTTAATACCATTAGCTGTATTGATTGCTTGTTGCAAGGTTTGTTTTTGACTATTTAATTCTGGCTCATTATCCATTGTGGTTTTAGTTGCATCAGCCTTTTGAATTGTTTTTTCAAACTCAGCAAGTTCGTTATTGGTTTTTTGATTTGCAGTGGTTTTTTCTGTTTCGGCAGTTTGAATAGCATCTTGCAATGTTTTTGTTTTATTGTCTATATTTACAATGCTATCATTATCATTAATGCTTTTATTGTTATCAATAACTGATTGTAATTTTTTAATTACATTAGTCAAGTTTGCAGAGTTCTTGTCTTGATTTAATTGGCTTATTTTAGCTTCTGCTTCTTTAACTTTATTATTATGTTCAGTTTTTGCGTGTTGTAATTTAGCTTCAAATTGCTTCTTCTTTTGTTCAGCTTCGGTTTTTAAATCTTCTAATTTTTGTTTTTGAGTGACATAATTACTTGCTTGATTACTATCAAGAATTTTTTTTGTTTCTTTTATTGCTTCATCAAGTTTGACTTTAAGTGTTGTCATTTCATTATCATGACTAGTAATTGAATTTGAAATATTTTGCAATGTATCTCTAGCTTGTTCAAGAGCGTGTCTATTTCCTTGTGTAATATCATTATCTTTTTTAATTTTATTCTGTTTTGCTTTGTCTAATGCATTTATTAATTCAGTTAATGTGCTTTGAAGTTCATTTTTAGCCTTTGAATTTAACGCATTTTTATCTTTGTATTTATTATGAGTTGTATCTAATTTATCTTTGATTTCTTTGTATTCAGGATGGTTTTTTAATGTATTTGAAAAGTTTGAAACTTCATCTATTTTTTGAGAAATTTGATTTATTAAAGTTGTTTTTTCAGTATTTATATTTTTGAGAGCTTCTTTTGCCACATTATCAGCCTGAGTTAATGTTTGAATTGCACTTTCTATTTGAGTATCGGCTAATTTTTGATTATTATCTTTTGCTTGTTGAGCAACTCTTATAGCTTCACTTAATGTATCCTTAGCACTATTTAGTGCAGATTCATTTGCCATCATATCTTTTGTTTTATTTGCGGCAGTTATTGCATCATTTAATTTATTTAAAGCTGCTTGTGTCTTTTGATCTGCTGCATTTTTGGCTTGATCTGCTGCCTGTATCGCATTTTGTAACGAATCTTTTTTGTTGTTAATATTCTTAATTGCATCATTAATATTAGCGTTTTGATTATTGTTAATTTGTTGTTGCAAAGTATTAATTACATCAGTTAGGTTTGCTACATTTGAATCACTTCTTAGATTATTTAATTTTTCTTGAGCCTCTTTTAATTTTTGGTCATAGGCATCTTTTGCTTGTTTTGCTCTGGCGTCAAATGATGTTTTTTCTTTTTCAGATTTTTCTTTTAGATCATCAAGTTTCTTCTTTTGTTCAACAAATTTATCTGTTTGATCTTGGGAAATTGTACTTTCAGCTTCCTTAATTGCCTCTTTTATTTTTTTCTTAAGGTCTGACATTTCCTTATCATTGCTTGTTATTGAATCGACAAATGTCTTTAAATTATCTTTTGTGGTTGTTAATTCTTGCTTATTAAGAGCATTTATGTCATTATCTTTTTTAGCTTTGTCCACCTTAGCATCGGATAATTTTTTGTTTAAATCATTTAATATTTCATCTAATTCGGCTTTTGTTTTAGAACCAAGATTATTCTTATTATTGCTATTGAAATTATCTAATTCTGTTTTTAATTTATTTTTAATTTCATCATATTGATTTCCATTTAGGTTATTTTTGTAATCCTCAATTTCCTTGGCTTTTTGGTTTATTTGCGTCTTGATTGAGTCTTTTTGGCTATTTATGTCTGTTATAGCTTGTTCTGCTGCTGTTTTTGCTTCTAATAAGGTTTTATTTGCATTTTCTATATCTTTATCAGCCAGTTTAGGTGTGTGATTTTTTATACCCTCAGCTGTTTTGATTGCTTCACTTAATTTATTTTTAGCATCCAATAATAAAGGTTCAGAATTCATTGAATTTAGCGTAGTTTTTGATTCATTGATTGTATTTCCTAATTTTGCTAAATTTGCTTCAGTTTTCTGATTTGCAACAGCTTTTTCTCTTTCAGCTGTTTTTATTGCTTGGTCTAAATTCTCCTTTTTAGTAGTAAATGATGAAATTGGGTCTCTGTCTTGGGCATTGTTATTTTGATTTATTGTGTTTTGCAAATTTTGAATTACAGTATTTAGATTTGCTGAGTTAGCATCATTTTGTAATTCAGATACTTTATTATTGGCTTCTTGTAGCTTGTGTCTATATGTGTCTCTTTCGGTATTTAATTTTTTAGTAAAGTCACTTATCTTTTTATCTGCTTCAGTTTTTAAACTTTCGATTTTTGAAATTTGCGATACATATTTATTAAATTCGTTTTTGCTAATTATACCCTCAGTCGCAGCGACTGTTGTATTAATTTCTTGTTTTAGTTTTGTCATTTCAGGATCACGACTTGTGATGCTATTACCAACGCTTTTAAGGGCTTCTTTTATTTTTGTTAGCTTTTGCTTATTTTGTTCTCTAATTTCTAAGTCTTTTTGTTGTTTTTTATTCTTAATGTCTTGTAGTTGTGAATCTAATTTAGATAGTAAATCAGTAAGTTGTTGTTTTGTTTTATTTGATAAGCTATTTTTTTCATTATTTACATAATCATTTAAGTGTTTTTCTAATTCGTTTTTTATATTTGCAAAATCATTTCCTGCTAAATCGGTATTTATATAATCACGAATTTCTGTTTCTTTTTGATTAATTTGATTTTTAATTTGGTCTTTTTGATCATTTATCTTTTTAATTTCTTGTTTGGCAATATTTTCTGCTTGTAGTAATGTTTTTTTAGCTTCATCGATTTCGTTATTTGCTAATTTTGGAGTTTGATTTTTTGCTGTTTGTGCTATTGCGATTGCTTGCTCTAAGTTAGTTTGGGCACTACTTAATAATGGCTCAGAAGTCATTGAGTCTTTTGTAGCACTAACATCTGTTATTGTTTTTTGTAGTTGTGCTAAATGCTCACTAGTTTTTTGTGCCTCAGCATTTTTTTTGTTTTCTGCAGTTTCTATTGCTTTTTGTAATTGATCTTTTTTATTATTAATTTCTGATAGTGGTAGATTATCATCGATTGTTTGATTATCTGCAATTGCTTGTTGCAGTTCTTGAATAACATTATTTAAATTAGCTGCATTTTCATCTGCTTGAAGTTGTGAGATTTTTTCTCTTACTTCAAGAATTTTTTGCGCATGAGCTTCTTTGGTGTTTTGTAATTCCTTAGCAAATTCTGTTTTTGTGGTTTCTGCTTTTTTACTTAGGTTTTCTAGTTTTTCTTTTTGACTAACATATTTATCTGATTCTTCATTTGTAATGATTGCTTCTGATTCGCTGATTGCTTGGTTAAGTTCGTCTCTTAAAGCAGTCATTTTTGGATCTTTGCTTGTTATTGAATTTGAAACATTTGCTAATGCTTCTTTTGCTTCTGCTAGAGCTTGCTTATTTTTAGCTCTTATTTCTGCATCTTTTTCGTCCTTCTTTTGTTTAGCAGAATCAAGATGCATATTCATTTGCGTTACTAAATCATCTAGTTGCTGTCTAGTTTTTTCCCCTAGAAGATTTTTATCATTTGCCTCATAAGATTTTAAAAAGGCATCTAGATCATTTTTGATAGCTTCATATTCAGGTTTCGTTAAAACATTGTTAATATAATTTTGAATTTCAACTTCTTTTTGTGCAATATTTGTTCTGATACCATCTTTTTGCTTATTTGCTTTATCGATGGCGTCATTTGCTACATCCTCTGCTTGCTTTAGTGTATCTTGAACTTGTTTTATAGCGTTATTAGTTAACTTCGGACTTTGCATATGTGAAGTTCTAGCAACTTCAATTGCTTTTTCTAACACTGCTTTTTGTGTATCTAAATCTGGTTCTTGCTCCATTTTGTTTTTAATTTGTTCAGCATTTTCGATTTCTTGATTTAGTTTGTCAAGAGCAGCTTGTGTAATAGCATCAGCTTTTTCTTTTTCTGCATTATAAAAACTTGCTAAACCATTAAGTTCAGCTGTTGCAGCATCAATATTTTTTAAAGGACCGTTTTCATCAATAACATCATTTTGACTAATCTTTTCTTTGATTTTAGCAATGATGTCAGCATAGTTAGCGCTATTAGGATCACTTTTTGCTTGTTCCAGAACGCTATTAGCACTTTCTTTAGCCTGGTTAAATCTACTTTTTGCTTCTGCTAATTTTTGTTCAAAATCAATAATTTGTTGTTCTGCGCTTTGCTTTAGATTATCAATAGTTTGTTTTTCTTGAGTATATTTATCTGTTTGTTCTTTCGCGATTATTTCACGTGCTTTTTGGATTTCAACATCTAAGTTGTGCTTTAGTTGCATCATTTCGTCATCATTACTTTTGATGCTATCTTTTATAGCCTCAAGTTGGTTGGTTGATAATGAAAGCTGTTCTTTATTTTGTGTATTTGAAAGCAGTTGTTTTGCATTATCTAGTGCGCTTGTGATATTAGATAATTTTTGTTGTAATTCTTGGATAGTATTGTTATAACTTGGATAATTATTGTCTTTGACTAATTTTAGCGATTCTAATAATGGGGTTGTTATTTGAGGATATTCATCTTTATTTGCATTAGCAAAATCGGTTATTTCAGCAATCTTGTTATTAATTTTTTCGATTTCTTCATCTTTATTAGAATTAATTTGGATAATTTTTGTTTCCGCTTTTCGATTTTTATCCTTAAAATCTTCAACTAATTGTTTTAATTCATCAATAGCATCCCTATTAGTTGGATCTTGCGTTTTGGTTATTAAATCTTTTAGATCTTGTTTTTCAGGATCATATTCATCAGTTGGCATTTGCGATACAAAGTCATTTGCTTTTTTAACTAATTCATCCAATTTGGTATTTAATTCGCTAAATTTTTTATTGATTTCTTCTTTTTCTTTAGGTATTTTATCAACTATTTTTTTTAGATTAACTTTAACATCATCTAATCTCGCAACACCAAAATCGCTAACATTTGGCTCAATGTTAGTATTATAATCTTCTAAAACTTTGTCTAATTCCTTGATTAATGTCTTATATTTTTCGGAATTTTCATTTTTTAGCCCATTTTGAGCACCAATTAGTTCATTCTTTTTGCTAATAATGTCTTCTTTTAATTTAATAATTTCTTCAATTATTTTCTTGCGTTCATTTTCATCAGCATCACGGAATCTTTTAGCCTCTTTAATTGCTTTATTTAGCTCGTTAAGTTTTTCAAGAACATTGTAACTATTTGAGTTAGCATTGCTATTTGTTTCTTCGGCCGAATTTATTCTTGATTGTAGATCCTTTTTAGAAACATGATAAGTTCCCTTGTCCTTAAATTTTTCTTGTTCTAGTTCAGTGTTAAGTTCTTTAGCTTCTACTAGTGTGCTTATAGATGCTTCCTTAGATTTTTGAAGGTAGCTATCTTTTAAAGTTTTAGCACCGTTGTTATATTCAACCTCAATTTCATCTACGGATTTTTGTTCATTATCTAATGTTTCTAGCGTTTTTTCAGCATCTTGTATGAATTTTTCAAATTCATTAGTCGAACTAATAATATTGTTTTCTTTGGTATATTTAAGATTTTGTTTTGCAATGGCAATTTCTCTGGTCAGATTATCTCTTGCAACTTGCTTTTTAGTTTTTGTTAATAAACTATCAAGCATATTTTTATTTGTAACTAGATCGCCTAACAAAGTATTAGTATTATTGTTTCGTAGTGCATTTTCAATGGCATCGCTAATTTGGTCTCTATTATTTTCATATTCATCAGAAGATTTAATTTTATCTAATTGTTGATGTCCTCTTTCAATTAAGTTAGTTATTTCACTAATTAATTTATCTTTTTGTTTTGTAATTAAATCACTTGCTTGTTCTGATTTGTTGTTTAGATTAGCTAAAGCTTCTGTAATACTATTTTTGTCAAGTTTTTTTAGAGCTTCATTACCTACATTTATTGCATTCTTTAATTCGTCCTCAATTTTTTGAGAACTAAATAAATCGCTAGCTGATTCGATTTCTTTTAGTAATTTTTGTGAAGAAGGTAATTCTTGGGTTAAACCATCAATAGCTTCTTTAATTTGTTGTGCATCACTTTTTAGTGGTTTAGCCTTTTCTAGAATTTCTCTCAGTGTAGCAATTTCATTATCTTTGCTCATTTTATTTTTTATGTTGGTTATTTCAGCGTCTAATTTTTTGGCTAAATTTTTATATTTGTCATAATCGAGGGTTGTGTTCTTATAATTTTCGGCATCTTTTACTAAGTCATTAATTTGCTTTATTAGGTTTTGTTTTTCTAATGATAGGGTTTTTTGGAATTCTGAAATTTTTTCATGTAAAGAATTTAGTGCTTTTTGTCTTTCCTCAAGGGTTGCATTTGGATTATTAAGAATTTTTTCAGCTTCTTTGATTGCTTTTTCAAATATACCTTTATTTTTGATATCAGAAGGAAATTTTGAATCAATGTTTTTTGCATTTAAAATTTCATCTGTCAGGTTAAACAACACTTGGAGATTGTTTTTTAATTCAATAGCTTTGGCTTTTACTTTTGCAAGTCCATCTTCATTGGTTGCATTATTGTATTGATTTTCCAAATTTGTTTTTTCTTGATTGTAAATAGTTATATATTTGGTAGCAAAAGGTTTATTATTGTACTTAGATTCATAGTTTGCAAGAAGATCACTAAATGACGATTTTTCAGAAATTGCTTCACCATTAAGTAATTCAAGATTATCATATTGACTTTTATAATTCTTGAAATTAATTTTAGATGATTGTAATTTAGTTAATATTTCATCTACTTTTTTGATGTCTTTTATATTTAATAATTGGTCTAGCTCATTTAGTTCTTTTTGAAAGGTTGCATAAAGATCGTGAGTATATGTTTTTTTATCAATTTCATTTTGTTTCTTCCACTCATTCATCTTTTTTATTAATGCTTGCAATTTTGCCATTGTGTGATTTCATTTTATTGTTTCATTTAAAAGAACATAGCCCGTTCCAATTGTTGCCCCAATTGAAACACCAGTTATTATTCCAGCTACAACTTTTTTTCTTCTATTTGTTTTTTTCATAAACACCTCAATAAAATATTTTTTGTATAGTTTTTTATATTAATTTAATATTTTAGATAAAAAAAAAAAAAAAAAAAGAAAGAGGCTCAAAATTAGGAAATTTTTAAATATTACAAGCTAAAATGGGCTTAAAAAAATAATATTAAATATAATTAATAATATCTACCTAAAATTAGTTTATGTTTAAGGAGTAAAAATGGAAAAAGACAACAAAATTTATTTATTTTCATATGGAACTATTCAAGATGAATTATTCTATAAAAATTTATTGTCGCCTGATTGCGTAAGAAGACCCGCTTTATTAAATGGCTATGCTAAGTGTGTTGATGAAACTGCATATTTTTTATTAAAAAAAGATATTGCCCATCAAGTTAAAGGCACTCTTTTTGAAATAACAAAGGATGAATTATTTATGATTGATAGATGAGAAATGTTTCCTCAATATCAAAGATTTCAGGCCAATGTTATTGCCACTGATACAAACGAAATTATCGAAAACGTATATGTGTACACTAAATTAGAATTTGGTAAATATTATCTAGCAACCGATGACATGGGATTTTCAACTTCGCCTAATGAAAATGAGCAAAATTTAAAAGCTTTTATCACGTTAGAACAACAAACAGAATTATTTCCGTTGGTTGATAATGCTATTTTATATGAAATTTCCGATGAAGAATTTGAAAAAATAATTCATCTTTCGCATCCGTATGTTGCATTGATATTGGATGACCAAAAATTTAAGAATTATTTGGTTGACCCTTATGCAGTTTTAGGTATTAAAATTCATGATAAAAAATATGCTTTATTAATTTCGTTTGGTAGAAAAAATTCATTAAATAGTATTTTTTATTATCATGCTATAGAAAATAAAATTGAAGGGGTAGAAATTATTAAAGATATTAAACCACTTTATAAATTTAATATTGATTTCTTATTAGATAAAAAGCCAATTAAGTACATTAATTTAAAGTTAGATAAAACAATCGAAAAACCTAAGTTTGGTGTATTTGAAGATATTGCCTATGAAATAACCCTTAATGATTTTGATATCGATCCATTTAGAAGATTAGATATTATTATTCATACTCTTGAAGAAAATATGAAATAACTAATGATTGATAAAGAATTAATTAAAGACGTTTCAACAAAACCTGGTGTTTATTTTTGAAAAGATAAAGATGGCAATGTTATTTATGTGGGCAAAGCCAAAAACCTAAAATCACGGATGTCACAATATTTTGACAAAAATGTTCATAATTCATTTAAAACTAGTGCAATGTTAAAACATATTGCTTCTTTTGATACAACCGTTTTTGATAAGGAATCGGAAGCCTTGATGTTTGAACGAGCTAGTATTAATAGATATAAACCTAAATATAATGTAATGCTTCCCTCTCATAATAATTATCCTTATATTTGTATTATAAAAAAAGCCAATAGTATTGATATACAACTTAAAAATGAATATAAAAAACGTGATGATATTATTTATTATGGTCCGGTTGTAGATGGTGAAAAAACACGTCTATTAATTAAATATTTAGTCCATTTATTAAAAACGCAAGAAGGATTAATTATTAAAAAAATGACTCCGGTAGAGGTAGATAAAAGATTCGCAAAAGCAAAGGAAATAATAAAATTTAATAAAGAATTTAAACAAGAATTAATTAGTAAAATTAGAAGCGCCTCCTTACAACTTGATTTTAGAAGGGCGGAAGAACTTAAAAAAATTCTTGATTTTATAAACGAAAAGAATAATATCCAAAACATTAGATTAAAGACAAAAAAATCTATTGATGTATGGGGCGTATATTTATATGATAATATTTTGTTTGCTTCTATTTTACAATATCGTTATTCATTGTTAAATAATCGCCAAGACTTTCAATTTTGTTTTGAAAAAAATGAAGAAGAATTGGTATTTGAATTTATAGAAAATTTTTATAAAAACAACCTTATTCCTGATCAAATAATTATTGATGATAAATATAAAAATCAGCCTTTTAATAAAGAAATTAGAAATTCGATTATTAAAAAGAATTATAGTATAAATTCTAAATTACTTGATTTAGCTAATGCTAATGCTAAGAATGATTTAAGCAATAAAATAAAGAAAATAAAAGATAAAACAAAAAGCAATGATATTCTCCAATCTTTAAAAAATATATTAAATATTGATTGTTCAAGGTTTGCAATATTCGATAATTCGTTTCAATCAGCAACTAAAGAAGTCGTTGGCAGAGGGATGATTTTTGTTGATGGAATTAATGTTAAGAAATTTAATCGTTCTTATATACTTTGCAAAAATGAAGATGCTAATTCTGATTACCATTATATGTATCAAAATATTAGTAAGTTTTTTTGTGATCATTCAATTGATGAAGATATTAATTTGATTTTTGTTGATGGCGGTGAGATTCAAATTAATGCTGCAATTAAGGCCTTGAAAAAATTTCATAAAAATGTGCCTATTTTCGGACTTGTAAAAAATAATCACCACGAGTTTGCGAGATTAATTAATGATAGTGGCGTAGAAATTAAAATTTCAGATGCTAAGGTATTTAATTTTTTATCGCAAATTCAATATGATGTCGATAAGAGTGCTAAGGCCGTTTATAATAAAAGACACAATAAAATAATTACAGATAGTCTCTTAACAAAAATAAAAGGTGTTGGGCCTAAGATAGAACAAAAATTATTGGAAAAGTTTGGCTCATATCAGGCAATAATTGACGCAGATATTTTAGAATTATCTAAAATTATTAGTACAAAAATCGCTAGTGAAATTAAGAAAATAAAAATCTAAAAGTAGGAATTTTAAATTCCTACTTTATTGTTTAAAGAAAAAAATTCAATTTAAATTTAGATTTATTTAGGCAAAATTTTAGTTAGATAGTCTATATCATAAAAGTTGTTATATGGAATTTCAATGTCTGGTTTTACACCATCTTCTAGATTTATTTCTGATCCGTGATGTTTATATAAATAATTTAATGGTGAACTAGTTGATATTGATGTTCCATCATTCAAAACCAAGGGCAATACAGGCGCGGTCCCTCCTCCAGATTTTTGACCTATAATTTTGGCTACTTTTAGTTCCTTTATGATTCCTGAAAATGTGTTAGCAGCACTAAAAGTATTTTTGCTAGTTAATATATAGTAATTAAAGTTTTCAAATGCATCATTATCATAATAATTACCATCCTTGTTAGCATCAATTTTATATTTTTGTGTTTCTATAATACCAGAAAGTAGTGATTTACTATGCACAACAATGTCCTTATTTGTTAATAAACCAACAGCACGATACATTGCTCCAATATTTCCACCACCATTTCTAGAAATATCAATCACAACATTTTTAATATTTTTTTGTTTTAATATTTTTTGTAATGTATTTCTTAAAAATTCAAATGTGTCACTTTTGATATTTTTTGCATAAATTTCATTATTAGATGCTGTTTCAAAATTGTCGATAATAATATATGCTAAGTTACCATTTATAATAAAGCCATCTTGTTTAATTTTTTGCTCAAGTATGGCTCTTTTTTGCTCAAGGTATTCATTAACTTTGGCATATTCACTTCGTTCAGTTCCATATAATTTAGATGCATAATCATTGATTTTTTTACTATTGTTTGTGAATATATTTAACATATTAATTCTAGTATGCAAGTCATTTAATTTGTTAAAGAATAATTTTGCATATGCCTTGTTATATATATCGGGATTATTGTTTAATAATTCTTTTTTTATATCGCTGATATACTGTTGAAAGTTTGATATATTTTTATATGATTTAAGTCCATAAAAATTATCAAGGGTAAATAAGAGATTATCAAGGTTATAAATTCGATCCTGTGTTGTTTCTTTATCCGCCGACCATGAACCTTGTTGATATGAGTAAGCGTCATTTTCATCTTCCATTAGTGAAAAAAATTTACCATAAACCGCATCGCCATTATAGTAGAGATTGTAATAGTTTTGACTACAAAATAAGGTATTAAAAATACTTAAAGGAATAAAAGTTCTTCTCCCCTCTTTAAAAATATCGATGTGATAACTTCTTAAATCAAATTTGATAGGTCCGTTTAAGTCGTTAATATTTTCAATTTTTGAGCCTTCATAACTTATGAAGCGTGAGTAATTAGTCAAATTGCTTTGCTTAACAAAATTAAAAAATGCTTCGTTGCTAACACTAATAATATCACGATCTGCGTCAATATACATTAATTGATTATTTGAAACTAGTTGTGTTGCATTGATGTCATAAGTCGGTATTTTTCTAATTAGCGAAGTATCAACGAAACCATTTAAAACACCTAACATTTCCTCAATAGCAACATATGGTTGATGAATTTTATTGTCAAGAAAATATAAGTTTAGATTTTTATTTTTTATTGAATAATCTTTTGATGATAAATTTATAAATTTTGTTTTCTTGATATTAAAAATTTTAGAAGGACCATTGTCTAAATAATCAAAATCACTATAACATGAAACAGCACTCAATGATATTAGTGGTAATGGTGTACCTAATAGAAATAAGAACTTTTTCTTCATATTTTAATTCCCTCTTAATTCCTTATAATATTGAAATTTTACGCTTTTATTAAGGTTCATTATCAAAATTATTTATTTACTTATGCAATGATGTGAAATAGATTAATTTAATTAGTTTCTTTATAAAAACTTATTGATTTTGAAAAATTTATAAGTTTGTGTTGCTCTATACAAAAACAAAATTTTTTGATATTTGAAATTAAATATTTATTTTCCCAATTTTATGATTTAAAAATACAAACTCAACTTAAATTAAGATAGATTTATGATTTTATTTAATTGTTTAACTACAATTTTATCAAAATTTTGCATCTTTTATTATAGGATAATAGCCTATATAAAAAGCTCATATTTTGATATCAAAATTCATTTTATATGTATTGTGATAATTAATGCAAAAATAAATTTTATAAAAAGCGTTCTTAAATTTATTTTAGTGCTAAAATATTATATGCAACGGTCGTGTAGCTCAGGGGATAGAGTACGTGCCTTCTAAGCATGTGGTCGCAGGTTCGAATCCTGCTACGATCGCCATTTTTTTTATTCTTTTTTTATACTAAATTATTAATAAAACTTAATTTAATTGTTTTTAATACAAAATAAGAAAAAACCCAAATCTTTTTATTTAAATTTGAGTCTGATGTTTTTTGATATTTTTGTTTTTTAGTTATTAGTATAGGTTTGTGGTTTATTGATTAGTTGTTCAAGTTTCTTTGATTTTTCAACTAATTCTTGACTTGTTTTTTCTAATTCTTTTTTAGCATTTGTATTTGCTAAATTTGCTTCTTCTTTTTCCTTTGTTTTACTTACTAAAGTTTGGTTTAGGTTTGTAATATCTTTATTTATAGTTTCTAGTTTTTCTTCTTGTTCACTTATATCTTGTGTTGTTTCCTTTAAGACACTTTGAGATTCGCTAAGTTGTTGTTTGGTTTTTTGCAACTCGTTATCTTTATTTTTTAATTGCTCAATTGTGTTATCTAGATTTTGTTGTGCAATATCCAATAATGATATTGTATTATCTTTATTATTTTGAGTTTTTTGTTGCCCCAATCTTGTGAATTCGAGATTTTTGTTTATTTTATTTATTTCTGCAATTTTTTTATCCTTTGATTGTGTCAGAGTTTTTAATTCAGCTTCCTTTTCTTCTTTTTTGTTTAAAAACATTTGAATATCACTATTTATTTTTTCTAATTTTGAATCATCATTAGCTTTAGTATTTTTGATTTTTTTAATTTCTTTATTTGCTGCTTGCAATTTTAAGTTTATATTTTCTATATTTTGAGCTTTATTTGCTACCTTCTTATTTGCTTCTTCTAAATCCTTTTGTGCTTGTGCATTTGTGTTTTCAGTTATGGTTTTTGATTGATTTGAGTTATTGATAGCATGTTCTATATTTTTAATATTTTCATTAACAATGCTAATTTGATTTGCTAATTTGTCAGCTTCTTGTTGTGTATTTTGTTTTGTAGTTTTAGAATCTTGCAATGCTTGTTGTTCATCATTTAATTGCTTTGATATGTTGTTTAATTCTTGATTTTTATTATTTAGTTTTTGGGTTGCTATTTTATGTTCAAAATCTGCTTTTTCCTTATTAGCTTGGGCTTTTTGTTCTTCTAGTTTTGCTATTTCATGTGCATTATTTTTTTTGTTTACTTCTTTTTGTTTTTCATCTATTGTTTGTATCGTGGTTTGAAGTTGGGTTTCGAGATCACTTTTATTTTTTAGAGTTTCCTTTAAATTATTATCGGCTTTTAGTTTGGCTAGGGTTGCTTCTTCTTTATTTTTCTTAATTTCCTGAATTTTAGCGTTTGCTTCTTTTAATTTAGTGTTTGCTAATTCAAGATCACTAGTTTTTTGTGTTACATTTTTATTAGCTTGACTCAATTCGCTTTCAACTCCGTTATTTTCTGTTTGCAATGTTTTGCTTGAATTAGTTAATGGCGCTAATGAAAGGTTGATTTTAGCTATTTCATTATCTATTTGATTTATTTTTGTTTCAGTTTCTTGTATTTTTTGTTGTAATAAATTTTTATTTGTTTCTACATTATTTAATGTATCTACAGCTTTTTGTTCTTCTGCAATTTTTGTATTTAAGTTTTTTATATTACTTTCATATTCTTTTTTAGCTTCTTGTAATTCTGCTATATTTGATTGTTTTGTAACATTAGCATCCTGAAGTTCTTGCTTCGCAGCATTTAACTCTCTTTTTATCCTATCTATCTCGTTATTTTTTGCTTGAATAGAAGATTTTGTTTGCTCAAGTTCACGCGTTGCGTTATTTTTTTCACGTTCAGCATTGTTGTATTCTTGTTGAACATTATCTTTTTCTTTAGTTTTTTCGGCAAGTATTTTTGTTTTTTCTTCTAATACCTTTTGGGCATCGTTATATTTTTGCTCAGCAGCCTTAAGTTCAGACATAATTTTGTCAGAATCCCAATCCATCAGCTCTCGATCATATTGTTTTTTGAGTCTCTCTAACCGAGATTTAAGTGAAAAATTATTTCAAACATATCATGATATTATTGCACTTCTTCACTCTTCATCTCTTTTTTTCCTTTCCTCATTTGTTTTGGTGTCAGGGGCGTTTTCGATATCTTTTATTTTTTTTCATCTTCTTTCAGTTTCGTCGTCAAGCTCTTTCTTTTCCTGGTTAAATTCATCCTGTATTTCTTTAATAGTTTCTAATTCATTCTTTTTTTCTTTTTTTATTCTTTCAATATTATTTTTTGCATTCAAACTTTCTTGCTCTACTGATTTATGTTGATTATAAGCCTCTTCATATGTATGTATTGTTTGCGCTAAAATTTGACTAATTCCGTCTAATTCGGTGTTCTTTTCTTGCAACACTTGCATATTATATTGTTCTAAACGTTGTAGATTTGATAAATTAGTTTCTTCTATTTCTAATTCTTTTTCTTTTTTAGATACAGCAACTGATTTATCTTTAATTGAGTTGTTAGTTTCATCTAATTTATTTTCAGTTTCTGTGACTTTTTGTTTACTTGTATCTAATGCACTTGAAGCTTTGCTTTTTTCTTGTGATTTGGTAGTTTTGGAAGCAGTTTTTTGTTTTATTTCTTCCGTGTATTTTTGTAGGTCTTGTTCTAGTTTTGCTTTTTCTTGTTGTAGTGAACTCTTTAGATTATTTTGTTGTTGCAATTCTTTATTTTTTAGAGCAATATCATTTTGATTCTGCGAAAGTTTTTGCTTAGCTTGCTTTGCTTTTTCTATTGCACTCTTTTGAGACTCATTTGCCTTTTTTAATGCATCAATCGCACTTTGTAAATCATTTGCTAATTGCAAAATTTTGATTGATTCCTCTTGTAAATTATTGTTGATATTTAAAAGGTTTGTATCAGCCTCTTCTTTTTTAGTTTCTAGTTCTTTTATTTGTCTGTTTGTGTTTTCTAGGCTTTGCTTTGTTGCTTTTTGTGCTTCCTGAGCTTGTACTAGTTCTTTATTTGCCTCTATTAATTCATTATTTTTAGTTGAAATTTCACTTGCTTTTTGATTTAGTGATTGTGTTGCTTGTGTTAGCTTTTCATTTGCTTTTGTAACTTCTTGTTGTGCTTTATTTTGTTCAACCATTAATTGTTTTTTTACATCGGTTTTATCTAGAATTTCTTTTTCTTTTTTGCCTATATCTAAACTAATTTTATCAAGAAGTTGTTGCACACTTTGTTTCTGAGTTTCGAGAGTTTCTTTTTGTTTTTGTGTAAATTCTAATTCCTTGTTTTTTAGCGAAATTTCGCCTTGCTTTTCTAGCAGGTTTTGCTTTGCTTGTTCAGCTTTTTCTACTTTATTTTTTTGATTCTCATTCTCTTTTTTTAATTCATCAATAGCAGAGTGCAGTTGCATTGTTATTTGATCGATTTTGTTGGTTTGTTCTTGAAAACTGTTGTTATTTTGTGATAAATTTGCCTCAAGATTTTTTCTTTGTTTTTCGAGGTCTATGATTGTCTGATTAATATTATCTAAATTTTGCATTGAATTATTTAGGGCTTCCTGAGCTTGTGCTAGTTCTTTATTTGCCTCTATTAATTCATTGTTTTTAGTTGAAATTTCACTTTGTTTTTGTGCTAAAAGATGATCGGTTTGTTTGATCTTTTCTTGTAGTTTATTGATTTTCTCTTGATTGTCATTTTTTTGTGCTTCTAGTTGATTTCTAACATTAGTTTGTGCCTGAATTTCAGATTCTTTTTGGCTAATTATGTTGTTAATTCTTTCTAGATTTTTATCGGCATTTTGTTTTTGATTATTTA